>JBFWSI010000453.1:0-4017 GCA_050248455.1 Gammaproteobacteria bacterium
TCTCGCCTTCGCTCGCGGGCACGCGCAGGTAGCAGATGCCGCGCGACTTGACGGACAGATCGATCGTGTAGCCGGCGCGCTCCAGCGCGGGCGCGGTCGCACGCCAAGCGTCGGCGAATTCCTGGCGGATCGCGAGATAGACCTTGTCGCTGCCGGCGCCGACCAGCGAGGCGATGCCGTCATCGCCGTCGGCGGCGGCGACTTCGTCGCTCGCGGACGCGTCGCCGGTCTCCTCCGCCGCGACGCTGCCGGTGTCGGCCGCTGCTGCCGTGCCATAAGCTTCCTCGACCGTCTGCTCTTCCGGCTTCTGCGCCGGCATGCGGCCGCCGACGAGGAAGGCCTGCAGGCGTTCGACGAACTCGCGTTCCTGCACGCTGTCGCGCTCGGTCGGCTTCCACGCCATGTCGTCGCCTTCCGGCGTCAGCGCCTCGGCGCGCTGCGAGACGTAGAGCAGCGTGGTGCCGGCTTCCTGGCCGGCCTCGGCGAAGATCTTGAACTTGTCGCGCGTCAGCGCGTCGGGGTTCTCGTCCCACACGGTCTCGATGACGCCCAGCTCCTCGTCGTCGAGCTCGAGCTTGTAGTTCGACTGCGCCATGAAATCGCGCAGCTGCGGCCAGATCTGCTTCGGCGCGCCGGCGACGGCGAGGATGTGCTCGTCGTCGAGCACCTTGATCGCGTCGTTCGCGGACCGCTCGAGCTCCTCCTCGCGCTTGCGCTTCGCGATGCGCTCCTGGTAGGTCGAGAAGGTCGCTGCCTCGCCGCCCTCGGGGATCGCCATGCGATCGCGGATTGCGTCGGTCGTCAGATCCGGCGGCACTTCGAGATCGGGCAGGGTGCGGCTCTTGCGGTACTCGGTCCGATTGTCGGGAATGACCGCATCGAGCTTCGACGTGAGACGGCTGCAACCGGCGAGAGCCGCGAACAGCAGCGAGAGGACCACGAGACGCTTGAACATGGAGTGTGCTGACCTCGAGACGAATTCGGTTCCGGTCGAACGGGAGTCGCGGCGCGCCACCCGTCGCCGTTCAGATGACGAGCGGGATGCCGGCCTCGCGCATCGCGGCGCGCATCCTGGTTTCACCGGCGCTGGACAACCAGGTCAAGGGCAGACGAATGCCCGTGCCGGCCAGGCCCATCGCATGCACGCCCCACTTGACCGGGATCGGGTTCGATTCACAGAACAGATCGCGATGCAGCGCCGCGAGCGGCGCATCGAGACGCGCCGCGGTCGCGGCGTCGCCGGCGATCGCGGCCAGGCTCATCTCGTGCATCTGGCGCGGCGCGACGTTCGCCGTCACCGAAATCACGCCGTGGCCGCCGGCCAGCATGAATTCGCGCGCAGTCGCGTCGTCGCCGCTCAACAGCAGGAACTCCGGCCCGCACAGCTCGCGCAGCCGCGCGACGCGCGCAACCTCGCCGGTCGCTTCCTTGACGCCGATGATGTTGCGCAGGCCTGCCAGCCTACCGATCGTCTCCGGCAGCATGTCGCAGGCCGTGCGGCCCGGCACGTTGTAGAGAATCTGCGGGATGTCGACGGCCTCGGCGACGGCCTTGTAGTGCTGGTACAGGCCTTCCTGCGTCGGCTTGTTGTAGTAGGGCGTGACCAGGAGGCAGGCATCGGCCCCGAGCTCCTTCGCGCGCGAGGTCAGGTGGATGGCCTCGGTCGTCGAGTTCGCGCCGGTGCCGGCGATGACGGGCACGCGGCCGCGCACGCTTTCGATGCAGCGGCGAATCGTCTCGCAGTGCTCGGCATCGTCGAGCGTCGCCGATTCGCCCGTGGTGCCGACCGCGACGATCGCGTCGGTGCCGGCCTCGAGGTGGAATTCGACGAGGCGCGCGAGTGCGTCCCAGTCGATCGCGGAAGCTGGCGCGACACCGCCCTGCATCGGCGTGACGATCGCCACCATACTGCCCCGAAGTCGACTCATGAACCTGCCCTGCGCAAACGGTCGTGCATGGTACCGTCCCCCTGCCGCCGACTCAAGTTGATGAACCGCCTCGCTATTCCGCCTTTACACGCGCGTGACACAGGGGCCGTCCGCGCGGCGGCTCGCGTCCGCTTGCGACCGGACTCCGGGTGCATGCACAATGCGGCGCGTCCATGAGATCCAGCAACCGGCCCCCACCCGAGACCCTCCAGAACCACATCGCGGTCGCCGTGATGGGTGCCAACCGGCACGGGCTCGTCGAAGCGATCACCAAGGCGATCAAGGACTGCGGCTGCAGCATCGGCGACAGCCGCATGACCGTGCTCGGCGACCGCTTCACGCTGATGATGCTCTTGTCCGGCACCTGGGATGCGATCGCGAAGATCGAGACCCAGCTCGCACGGCTCGAGAACCAGCTGCAGGTCAAGACCGTCGCGCAGCGCACCGAGCCGCGGCGCCGCCAGGGCGATCTGATGCCCTATGCGATCGAGGTCGTGGCCGTCGATCACGTCGGCATCGTGCACGAAATCACGCAGTTCTTCTCCCAGCGCGACATCGGCGTCGAGGACATGTACTCCGGCTCCTACGCCGCCGCGCATACCGGCACGCCGATGTTCTCGCTGCACATGACCGTCAGCGTGCCGACCAACGTCTCGATCGCGGGCCTGCGCGGCGACTTCATGGATTTCTGCGATCACCTGAATCTCGACGCGATCATGGAGCCGGTGAAGTGAATGAGGGCTGACACGCCGTCAGGCCGCGCGCGAACGGGGCGCGAGCGATGAGTGCCAGGAAGGTCACGGCCGGCAAGCGCCTGTTCGTCCTCGATACCAACGTCCTGCTGCACGACCCCAGCGCGGTGTTCCGCTTCAAGGAGCACGACATCTTCGTGCCGATGATGGTGCTCGAGGAGCTCGACTCGGCGAAGAAGGGCGTGTCCGAAGTCGCGCGCAACGCGCGCCAGGTCAGCCGCTTCATCGACGAGCTCATCGCGGACGCCGATCGGCGCGCGATCGAGGCCGGCCTGCCGCTGCCCAGCCCGAAGAACGGCATGGCGGGGCAGCCGCCGTCCGGCCGGCTGTTCCTGCAGACCAGCATCCTCGACGGCGCGATGCCGACCGGCCTGCCCGGCAACACGCCGGACAACAGCATCCTCGGCACCACGCTCGCGCTGCGCGAGCAGCACGCCGGCATGGACGTCACGCTGGTCTCCAAGGACATCAATCTCCGCATCAAGGCCCGCGTCGTCGGCGTCTCGGCCGAGGACTATTACAACGACAAGGTGCTCGACGACGTCTCGCTGCTCTACACCGGCACGCGCGAGCTGCCAGCCGATTTCTGGGAGCAGTTCGGCGACGACCTGAAGTGCTGGCAGGAGGAAGCGCGCACCTTCTATTCGGCACCGGCCACGCGCTTCGAGCATTTCTACCCGAACGAGTTCCTCTACACCGCGGCCGACGGCGGGCTCGAGCTGATCGCACGCCGCATCGAGGACGGCCGCGTGATCTTCGAGCGCGCCCGCGACTACCGCCACAACCGCAACGCCGTGTGGGGCATGACCGCGCGCAACCGCGAGCAGAGCTTCGCGCTGAACCTGCTGATGGATCCGGACGTCGACTTCGTGACCCTGCTCGGCGCCGCCGGCACCGGCAAGACGCTGCTCGCGCTCGCCGCCGGCCTCGCGCAGTCGCTCGACATGAAACGCTACCGCGAGATCGTCGTCACGCGCGAGACCGTGCCGCTCGGCGAGGACATCGGCTTCCTGCCCGGCACCGAGGAAGAGAAGATGACGCCCTGGATGGGCGCACTGATGGACAACCTAGAAGTGCTGTCCGAAACCCAGGAAGGCGGCGACTGGGGGCGCGCCGCGACGGCCGATCTGCTCGCCAGCCGCGTCAAGATCCGCTCGATGAACTTCATGCGCGGCCGCACCTTCTTCTCGCGCTACATCGTCATCGACGAGGCGCAGAACCTGACGGCCAAGCAGATGCGCACGCTGATCACGCGCGCCGGCGCGGGCTCCAAGATCGTCTGCTGCGGCAACATCGCGCAGATCGACACGCCCTATCTCAGCGAGACCACTTCCGGT
>JBFWSI010000454.1:0-4013 GCA_050248455.1 Gammaproteobacteria bacterium
ACTGCTGTCAGCCGGACGGCGGGCTCTACCGCCGCTGCCCGGCCGGCGAGGTGACGACGCGCTACGGCTGGGTCAGGCGCCAGCTCGAGAGCGTCGTGATCCCGAACCTCCCGCGCCAGGTCTCGGCCTGCCGCCAGGCCGGCGTCGCGGTCGTGCCCACGACGATCGAATCGCTGACCGCCGACGGGCGCGAGCAGAGCCTCGACTACAAGATCAGCGAGATCTTCGTGCCGAAGGGATCCTGGGACGGCCAGCCAATCGACGCGCTGGCACCGATCTGCGACGAGATCAGGCTGCCGAAGACCGCCTCCAGCGTCTTCAACGCGACGAACCTCGACTACCTGCTGCGCAATCTCGGCGTCACGCAGCTCGTGATCGGCGGCGTCGTCACCGATCAGTGCGTGGAGTCGGCCGTGCGCGACGCCTGCGATCGCGGCTATCTCGTGACCCTCGTCGACGACGGCTGCACGGCGTTCACGTCCGAGCGCCATCGCAATTCGCTGGCCGCGCTCGCCGGCTACTGCCGGCAGCGGCCGACCGAGATCCTGCTCGACGAGATCCGCGGCCAGCGCGCCCGCGCCGTATCGCGCTGAGCCGGCGACGGCCGGCGGCAGACGCCGCGTCTGCTTTGACAGTCGTCGCAACGCAACGCTACCATCCCGGCACTTTTCATCCTGAACCGGCGCAGGCAGTGCGCGGTTCCGTCGTCGGAACGACGCCCCTGCCAGCCCCGAGTACGAGCTCCACATGAGCAAGAAATCCACCGTGATGCGCGGCGGGCAGGACACGGAGGCGCTGCTCGCGTGCTATCGCGGCATGCTGCGCATCCGCAAGGTCGAGCAGCGCCTGTCGAAACTGTTCGCGGACAAGGAAATCCCCGGCTTCATCCATCTGAGCATAGGCCAGGAGTCCGTGCCGGTCGCGATCAGCCGTCACCTGCGGGACAGCGACACGATCGCCGCCACCCATCGCGGCCACGGCCAGGCGCTCGCGAAGGGCATCGATCTGAAGGGCTTCGTCGCCGAGATGATGGGGCGCGAAGCGGGCATCTGCCGCGGCCGCGGCGGCTCGATGCACATCGCGGAAGCGAAGGTCGGCATGCTCGGCGCGAACGGCATCGTCGGCGGCGGCATCTCGCTCGCGACCGGCAGCGCGCTCGCGCACAAGCTCGCCGGCAACGGCGACGTCGCCGTGTGCTACTTCGGCGACGGCGCGCTTGCCGAAGGCATCTTCCACGAGTGCCTCAATCTCGCCGCGCTGTGGTCGCTGCCCGTGCTGTTCGCCTGCGAGAACAACGGCTGGGGCGAGTTCTCGCGCACCGATCGTCAGTTCTGCGGCAAGCTCGAAGGCCTGGCGGGCGCCTTCGGCGTGCCCTACCGCTTTGCCGACGGCCTGAACGTGCTCGAGGTCACCGAGGTGGCCGGCGAGATCCTCGCGCGGATGCGCCAGGGCGGCGGGCCGGCCGTGCTCGAATGCCGCGTCGAACGCTTCCACGGCCACTTCGAAGGCGATCCGCAGAAATACCGCGATCCGGCCGAAATGGCCGCGCTCGCCGACAAGGACCCGCTGGCGCGCGCGCGCGCCGCCCTCGCCGCGCTCGAGGTCGATGCCGCGCGCCTCGACGCGCTGGACGCCGAGATCGACGCCGAGATCGAGGCGGCCGTCGCTCACGCACGCGCGGCCCCGCTGCCCGATTTCGCGGCCGCGCGCGCCGACGTCTACGCGCAGGGATAGACCATGGAACAGCTACGTTTCGGTCAGGCGATCGGCAAGGCCCTCGCGGATGCGATGGAGGCCGATCCGAAAGTGATCCTGCTCGGCGAGGACATTGGCGAAGCCGGCGGCCCCTTCGGCGTCACGCGCGGGCTGTACCAGCGCTTCGGCGCGAACCGCGTGTTCGACTTCCCGATCTCCGAAGCCGCCCTCGTCGGCACCGCGGCGGGCGCGGCGCTGTCGGGCTATCGGCCCGTCGCCGAGATCATGTTCATGGACTTCTGCACGCTCGCGATGGACGCGATCGTGAACCAGGCGGCGAAGGCGCACTTCATGTTCGGCGGCCAGACCGCCGTGCCGATCGTCGTGCGCGCGCCGCACGGCGGCGGCGTCAACGCCGGCGCCCAGCATTCGCAGTGTTTGGAAGCCTGGTTCGCGCACGTGCCGGGCCTGAACGTCGTGTGTCCGGCGACGCCGGCCGACGCCTATGGCCTGCTGCGCAGCGCGATCGCCTCGCCGAACCCCGTGCTCTACATCGAGAACAAGGCGCTGTACGCGCGCAAGGGCGACATGCCGGAGACGCCGGCCGCGATCCCGTTCGGCCAGTCGCGCCTCGCGCGGCCCGGCCGCGACCTCACCGTCGTCACCTACGGCGCGGCGCTGTACCAGGCCGAAGCCGCGGCGAAGCAGGCGGCCGAGCGCGGCATCGAAGTCGAGATCCTCGACCTGCGCTCGCTGCAGCCCTGGGACGAGGCCGGCGTGCTGGCCTCGCTGTCGCGCACGCATCGCCTCGTCGTCTTCCACGAAGCGGTCGAAGCCTTCGGCATCGGCGCCGAGATCGCCGCGCGCATGGCGGACGTCGGCTTCGACGAGCTCGATGCCCCGATCCTGCGCGTCGGCGCACCTTTCATGCCGACGCCCTATGCCCCCAATCTCGAAAGCGCCTACCTGCCCGACGCCGCGCGCCTGCTCGCGGCGATCGAGCGGGTGATGGCCTGAACACGGAAACCGTCATGACGACCCAACGCCAGAACATCCTGCTCGACGTCCGTGACCACCAGGCGTGGCTCACGATCAATCGGCCGTCGACTTTGAACGCACTCGACATCCCGACCCTGCTCGAGCTCGAAGCGGCCTTCGGCGAAGCGCACGAGAACCCGGACGTGCGCGTGATCGTGCTGACGGGCGCCGGCGATCGCGCCTTCATCGCCGGCGGCGACATCGCCGATCTCGACTCGCGCCAGGGCCTCGCGCACTACCAGGAATTCGCCGAGGTCATCCATCGCGTGTTCCGCAGGATCGAGACCAGCGACAAGCCGACGATCTGCGCGGTCAACGGCTGGGCGCTGGGCGGCGGCACCGAGATCCTGCTGTGCACGGACGTGCGCGTCGTCTCCGACAAGGCGCGGCTGGGCCTGCCCGAGATCACGCTGGGCCTCTTCCCCGGCGCCGGCGGCACGCAGCGCTTCATCCGCCAGATCCCGCCGTGCCGCGCGAAGGAGCTGATGTACACGGGCGATCAGATCACCGCCGCCGAGGCACTGAGCCTCGGTCTCGTCAACCACGTCGTGCCGCCGGATCAGCTGGTGGCGAAGGTCGGCGAGATCGCGGCGAAGATCACCCACAAGTCGCCGCTGGTGCTCAAGCTGCTGAAGCGCTCGATGAGCAACGGCATCGACATGCCGATGCCCGCGGCGCTCGCCTACGAGCAGGCGATGATCGGGCTGGTGCTCGATTCGAAGGACTCGCACGAAGGCTGCCAGGCCTTCCTCGGCAAGCGCGCGGCCCACTTCAAGGGCGAATGAGCCGGTGAGCGCCGAACGCGCGATCCGTCTGCCCAAGCTCGGGCTGACGATGACCGAGGGCACCGTCGTCGAATGGCTGGTGCAGCCCGGCCAGGCCGTGCAGGCCGGCGATCTGCTCTACATCTGCGAGACCGAGAAGATCGCGAATGAAATCGCGGCCGACGAGCCCGGCACGATCGGCGAGCTGCTGGTGCAGCCCGGCGACACCGTCGAGGTCGGCACCGTGCTCGCGACCTGGGCCGGCAGCCCGCTGGCCGTCGCTGCCGCCGCGACGCCGGCGTCCGTGCAGGCGGCGCCTCCAGTACCGGCAGTGCCCGTCGCGGCCGCGCCGACGCGTGACGGTCGCCTGCTCGCGACGCCCCATGCGCGCAAGCTCGCGCGCGCCCGCGGTGTCGATCACTCGCTGGTCGACGGCACGGGACCGAAGGGCCGCAACAAGGCCTGCGACGTGCCGGCGACGGCCGTGGCCGCGCCCCCGCGAGCCGCGCACCCCGC
>JBFWSI010000455.1:0-4006 GCA_050248455.1 Gammaproteobacteria bacterium
CTTGAAGGCGCCGTCGTAGTTGCAGGTGATGGTGCCCGCGCCGACGTTCACGTTGCGCCCGATCTCGCTGTCGCCGATGTAGGCGAGGTGATTCGCCTTCGAGCCGTCGGCGAGCGTCGACTTCTTGATCTCGACGAAATTGCCGACGTGGACGCCGGCGCCGAGCTCGGTATCCGGGCGCACGCGGGCATAGGGCCCGATGCGCGCCCCGCGTCCGATCTTCGCGCCTTCGACGACGGAGTTGGCGAGGATCTCGGCGCCGTCGGCGATCTCGCAGTCGGCGAGCACGCAGTTCGGGCCGATGACGACGTTCGCGCCGATGCGGACCTTGCCCGCCAGCACCACGTTGACGTCGATCGTCGTGTCCTGGCCGCACTCCACCTCGCCGCGCACGTCGAGCCGCGCGGGATCCAGCAGCGTGACGCCCGCTTCCATCAGCGCGACGGCGCGCGCGCGCTGCCAGGCGCGCTCGAGCTCGGCGAGCTGCACGCGGTTGTTCACGCCGGCGACTTCGATCTCGTCGCGCGCGGTCACGCCCGCGACGCGGATGCCTTCGGCGACGGCGGCGGCGACGCAGTCGGTCAGGTAGTACTCGCCCTGCGCATTCTCGTTCTTCAGCGCGGGCAGCCAGCGATGCAGATGGCGGCCGCGCACGGCCATGATGCCGGTGTTGATTTCGGCGATTGCCAGCTCTGCGGGCGTCGCGTCCTTGTGCTCGACGATGCGCACGATTTCCCCGCGCGCGTCGCGCACGATGCGGCCGTAGCCGCTCGGATCGGCCAGGCTCACCGTCAGCAGCGAGAAGCCGCCGGGGGCCGCTGCGTCGAGCAGGCGCCGCAGCGTCGCCTCGGACAGCAGCGGCACGTCGCCGTAGAGGATCAGCACGTGTTCGTCCTGCGGCAGGTGCGGCAGGGCCTGGGCGACGGCGTGTCCCGTACCGAGCTGTTCGCGCTGCTCCACCCAGTGCAGCGGACGCGCCGCGTAGGCGGCCTGCAACTGCTCGCCGCCGTGCCCGTAGACCAGCACCGGGCGCGCGTCGCTGACGCGGGCCGCGGTGTCGAGCACGTGGCCGACGAGCGGCTTGCCCGCGATGCGGTGGAGCACCTTGGGCAGGGTGGACATCATGCGTTTGCCCTTGCCGGCGGCAAGGATGCAGACAGCTGCGCTCATGCGGCGGGACTCCGTGAGATCGGATGTGCGTCGGTACTCGTCGCTCGTGGCGATGTTATGCCGGCCTCGCGTCAGGCTCCAGCCGGGACGCGGCAGTCGGGACGGTCCTCGTGGACCGCCGTCGACGATTAGCGGCAGGAAAGGGGCGGGCTGAACGCGGCGCGCGGCCCGCCTGCGACGGCGATCAGCCGCCGCTGCGGCGACGCAGGCGCTGGATGGTCTGCAGCTGGGCGGCGAGCTCGGCGAGCTCGGCCTGGGCCTTCGCGAAGTCGATCTTGCCGCTGCGATCCTTCAGGGCATCCTCGGCTTCCTGCTTGGCCTTCAGCACCGCGGCCTCGTCGAGGTCGTGGGCGCGCACGGCGGTGTCGGACAGCACCGTCACGTTCCTCGGCTGCACCTCGAGCATGCCGCCCGAGACGTAGAAGGCCTGCTGTTCGCCGCCTTTCAGCTGCACGCGTACTTCGCCCGGGCGCAGCTGCGCGAGCATCGCGGCGTGGCCCGGCATGATGCCGACTTCGCCGAGCTGCGCGGGGGCGAACACCGCCTCCGCTTCGCCGGCGAAGATTTCGCGTTCCGCGCTGACGATGTCGACGTGGATGGTGTGCGTTTCGGTTGCCATCGGGGGCCTCGCTTAGAGCGACTTCGCCTTCTCGACCGCGTCCTCGATCGTACCGACCATGTAGAACGCCTGCTCCGGCAGGTGGTCGTACTCGCCGGCGACGATCGCCTTGAACGCGCGGATGGTGTCCTTCAGCGGCACGTAGCGGCCCTTCGCACCTGTGAACACTTCGGCGACGAAGTAGGGCTGCGACAGGAAGCGCTGGATCTTGCGCGCGCGGGCGACGACGAGCCGGTCTTCTTCCGACAGCTCGTCCATGCCCAGGATCGCGATGATGTCGCGCAGCTCCTTGTAGCGCTGCAGCGTGCCCTGCACGGCGCGCGCCGTGTCGTAGTGCTCCTGGCCGACGACCAGCGGATCGAGCTGGCGGCTCGTGGAATCCAGCGGGTCCACCGCGGGATAGATGCCGAGCTCGGCGATCTGACGCGACAACACGACGGTCGCATCGAGGTGGGCGAAGGTCGTCGCCGGCGACGGATCGGTCAGGTCGTCCGCGGGCACGTACACCGCCTGGATCGAGGTGATCGAACCCGTGCGCGTCGAGGTGATGCGCTCCTGCAGGCGGCCCATTTCCTCGGCCAGGGTCGGCTGGTAGCCCACCGCGGAAGGCATGCGGCCGAGCAGTGCCGACACTTCGGTGCCGGCCAAGGTGAAGCGGTAGATGTTGTCGACGAACAGCAGCACGTCGCGGCCTTCGTCACGGAACTTCTCGGCCAGGGTCAGGCCCGTCAGCGCGACGCGCAGGCGGTTGCCCGGCGGCTCGTTCATCTGGCCGTAGACCAGCGACACCTTGTCGAGAACGTTCGAGTCCTTCATTTCGTGGTAGAAGTCGTTGCCTTCGCGGGTGCGCTCGCCGACGCCGGCGAACACCGAGAAGCCGCTGTGCTCGATCGCGATGTTGCGGATGAGCTCCATCATGTTCACGGTCTTGCCTACGCCGGCGCCGCCGAACAGGCCGACCTTGCCGCCCTTCGCGAACGGGCAGATCAGGTCGATGACCTTGATGCCAGTCTCGAGCAGCTCGGTCGCCGGCGACAGATCGGTGAACTTCGGCGCCTCGCGGTGGATCGACATCGTCTCGGCGGTGTCGATCGGGCCGGCCTCGTCGATCGGCTCGCCGAGCACGTTCATGATGCGGCCGAGCGTCTTCTGACCGACCGGCACGTTGATCGGTGCGCCCGTGTTGGCCACGTCCATGCCGCGGCGCAGACCGTCGGTGGCGCCCAGCGCGATCGTGCGCACGACACCGTCGCCGAGCTGCTGCTGGACTTCGAGGGTCGTCGCAGCGCCCTGGAGTTTCAGCGCGTCATAGATTTTCGGCACCTCGTTCGTCGGGAACTTGACGTCGATGACCGCGCCGATGATTTGCGAGATGCTGCCGCTCATTGCTTCGGTTCCTCTGGAAATCTTTTCGCTAATTCAGTTCGGGCTCAAACCGCCGCGGCGCCGCCGACGATTTCGGCGAGTTCCTGCGTAATCGCGGCCTGGCGAGCCTTGTTGTAGATCAGTTGCAGCTCCTTGATGAGCTTGCCGGCGTTGTCGGAGGCGCTCTTCATCGCGACCATGCGCGCGGCCTGCTCGCAGGCGATGTTCTCGACGACGCGCTGGTAGACCAGCGATTCGACGTAGCGCGCGAGCAGCTGGTCGACGACTTCCTTCGCCTCGGGCTCGTAGATGTAGTCCCAGTGATGCGCGATCGAGCTGTCCTCGCTCGGCTTCAACGGCAGCAGTTGCTCGAGATCCGCCTTCTGCGTCATCGAGTTCACGAAGTCGTTCGACGCGATGAACAGCTGGTCGATTCTGCCGGCCGTGTAGGCGTCCAGCATGATCTTCACGGTGCCGATCAACTGATCGAGATGCGGCGCGTCGCCGATGCGGCTGACCTGGCCGAGCACGTTGCCGCCGACGCGCTGGAAGAACTGCAGGCCCTTGCGGCCGATCGTGCAGACGTCGAACTCGACACCCGCCGCCTGCCACTTCTTCATCTGCGCGACGAGCAGGCGGAAGAGATTCGAGTTCAGGCCGCCGCACAGGCCGCGGTCCGTCGACACCACGATGACGCCGACGCGCTTGACGTCGCGCGCGATGAAGAACGGATGACGGTACTCGGAATGCGCGTGAGCGACGTGCGAGATCACGCCGCGGATGCGATCCGCGTACGGGCGGGCGGCCCGCATGCGATCCTGCGCCTTGCGCATCTTGCTCGTCGCGACCATT
>JBFWSI010000456.1:0-3993 GCA_050248455.1 Gammaproteobacteria bacterium
TACGCCGCACCGGCATCGAGATCGGCGACGACGGGTGGATCGGCGCCGGCGCCGCGATCGTCGACGGCGTGCGCATCGGCGCGCATGCGATCGTCGGCGCCGGCGCGGTCGTCACGCGCGACGTGCCTGCCTATGCGGTGGTCGTCGGCAACCCGGCGCGCGTGCTGCGCGATCGACGCGCGCCGCGGCCGCCGGCGCCGCGCGCCGTGCTCGCCGATTTTGCCGCGCGGGTGCGCGAAGAAATCCCGCCCATCCTCGCCCGCCATCGCCACGACGACACGCACTACGCCGATCTCGCGGACGGCGCGCCGACGCTGCGCGCGCTGTGCGACGCCGTCGAGATCGCCGCGCTGTGCGACGCGACGCCGGCGCCGCGCGAGACGCTGGTCGCCGCGCTGCAGGCGACGCAGGAGGCGACGACGGGGTTGCCGCTCGATGCCGGGCAGGCGCCGGGCGCCGCGACGCCGCCGCTCGGCGATTTCCAGACCGCCTATCAAGTGCTCGCCGTCGGCTATGCGCTCGAATGCCTCGGCGCGCGCTATGCGCGACCGATCGCGAGCGTCGCGGCGCTGTCGCCGGCGGCGCTGCTCGCCTGGCTGGACGCGCTGCCGCTGCGCGAGCAGCCGTGGAATGCGGGCGCGCTGATCGATGCGCTCGCCAGCGCGCTGTGGTTCAACCGCGCGCATGCCGGTGTCGACGGGCCGTATGCGCTGCTGTTCGAGTGGCTGGCGCGGCAGGTCTTTCCGCACACCGGGCTGTGGGCCGGCGGCCAGCGGCAGCAGGGCTGGCTGCAGCCCGTCAACGGCTTCTACCGCATCGTGCGCGGCAGCTATGCGCAGTTCGGCGTAGGCGTGCCACAGCCGGCATCGACGATCGACACGGTGCTCGCGCACTGCCGCTTCTACGAGGACTTCGCGACGCGCGGCGCGACGGCCTGCAACGTGCTCGATGCGCTGTACGCGCTGTGGCTGTGCGGCCGTGCGACGGCGCATCGGCGCGACGACGCGCGCGCGTTTGCCGCGCGCCAGATCGGCCTGATCGTCGCGCGCTGGCAGTCCGGTCGCGGCTTCGCGTTCGCCCCCGGTCAGCCGGCCAGCCTGCACGGCACCGAGATGGGGCTCGCGGCGCTCGCTACCGCAGCCACGCTGCTCGACACGCCGGAGGCGTGGCCGCTGAGGCCGCGCGGCATCCATCGCCTGCAGGAGCAGCCGGCATGATGTGGCTGGAGCTGTTCGTGGTGCTGCTGCTCATCGTCTTCAACGCGGGGCTCGCGATGGCCGAGATGGCGGTCGTATCGTCGAACCGCACGCGCCTGAAGCTGCTCGCCGATCGCGGTTCGCGCGGCGCGCGCGTCGCGCTGGCGCTCGCCGAAGAGCCGGGGCCGTTCCTGTCGACGGTGCAGATCGGGATCACGCTCGTCGGCGTGCTCGCCGGCGCCTTCGGCGGCGCGACCCTGTCCGAGCATCTCGCCGCGGCGCTGAACCGCCTGCCCTTGGTCGCCCCCTACGGCGAGCTGGTATCGATGTTCATCGTCGTCGTCGGCATCACCTTCCTGTCGATCGTCGTCGGCGAGCTGGTGCCGAAACGGCTCGCGCTGCGCAAGCCGGAGGCGATCGCGGCGGCCGTCGCGGTCCCGATGCACTGGATCCTGGGACTCGCGCGGCCCGCGGTCGCGGTGCTCGAGTTCGCATCGCGCCACGTGCTCGCGCTGTTCGGCGACAGCAGCGACGCGACGCAGGGGATCACCGAAGCGGAGGTCAAGGCCGTGATCCACGAAGGCGCGAAGGCCGGCGTGCTGAAGGATCTCGAGCGCGAGATGCTGAGCGGCGTGATGCGCCTCGCCGATCGCCGCGCCGAGCTGATCATGACCGAGCGCGACGAGTTCGTGACGGTCGACCTCGACGCGCCGCCGGCGACGGTGTGGCGGCAGCTGCGCGATGCCGAGCACACGCGCGTCATTGCCGTGCGCGGCGATCCGCCGCGCGTCGTCGGTCTGCTCGAGGCCCGCGCGCTGCTCGCCCGGTTGCTCGACGCGCCGCGCGAGCAGGCGATCGACTTCGACGCGCTGCTGTCCCAGCCGCCACGGATCGGGCCCGATCTGCCCGCGACGGAGCTGCTCGAGCGGCTGCGCGTCGACGGCACGCACGTGCTGTTCGTCGTCGACGAAGCCGGCGAGGTCATCGGCCTCATCACCGCGAGCGACGTGCTCGACACCATCGTGCCGGGCTTCGGGGCGCGCGGCGAGGACGAAGGCACGATCGTCGTGCGCAGCGAGGATTCGTGGCTGGTCGACGGCGATCTGCTGATCGACGAGCTCGCCGATCACCTGGGCCTGGTGAACCTGCCGGCCGATCGCAACTTCGACAGCGTCGCGGGTTTCCTGCTGTGGCATCTCGAGCGCCTGCCCGAGGTCGGTGAGCGGCTGCGCATCGACAACTACCTGTTCGAGATCGTCGACATGGACGGCCCGCGCATCGACAAGGTCATGATCAGCCGCGCCGCGATGGCCGCCTCGGCGGGCGACGACACGCTGGACAGCGGATGAGCGCGCGGCGGAAACGCCGAGGATGTCGCAGTGCGACTCCACGGGTCGACTGTTAGAATGGTTCGCATTTAGATCTGTCGCCGCCGTTTCAGGAAAATTTCCCGCTGACCATGATGTCCGTCGGTCCGCCCCGTCCTGCCGCGCCATGAACGTCGCCCCCGCAGTCGCGTTCGACGCGCAATCCTCGTCCATGCGCGACGCGGGCGACGTGCGCACGCGGCATTGGTGGCTGATCGGATTGCTGTCCGTCAGCCTTCACGCGGCCGTGTACCGGGCGTTGAGCGTGCCGCACGAGACGGTCGAGCCGCCCAAGCCCAGGCAGATCGAGATTCAGCTCGTCGTCGTACCGAAACCGGCCCCGCCGCCGCCCGCTGCGCCGGCGCCGCCGCCGCCCGTGATCGAGGCCCCGCCACCCGTGATCGAGCCGCCGCCGCCCCCGCCGAAGCCCGAGCCGAAACCGAAACCCAAGCCCAAACCGGTGCCGAAACCGAAGCCCGAGCCCAGGCCCGAGCCGCCGCCGCCTGCCCCGGTCGAGCCGACGCCGGCACCGCCGAGCCCGTCGCCGCCGGCACCGCCGTCCGCGCGACCCGCCGCGCCGGCCGCAGCCGTGGCGACGGCGCCGCGCGAGGCCGTGTACGTCGCGCCCGTACCGGTCGGCAAGGTGCAACCGAACTTTCCGCTGCTCGCGCGGCGCCGCGGCTGGGAAGGCACGGTCGTCGTCCGCTTCGAGGTCGACACCGCAGGCAAGATCGCCAACGTCGAGGTCGCGCAGTCCAGCGGCCGCTCGATACTCGACGAAGAAGCCGTACGCGCGGTGAAGCGCCGCCCGTTCAAGCCGGCGACGCGCGACGGCGTGCCCGTCGCCGCGCAGCACACGATCCGCATCACGTTCAAACTCAAAGACTGAAGGGAACGACCGTGGACCCAACCCTTTCCAACGATCAAATCGTCACGTGGACGCTGTACGTGCTGATCGCGTTCTCCATCGCGACCTGGACCGTGGTGCTGCTGAAGCTGTGGCAGAACCTGCATGCCGCGGCGTCGAACCGCCAGTATGCGAAGTCGTTCTGGGCCGCGCCGAATCTCGCCGCCGCGGCGGCGCTCGAGACCGGCGACGGACCGGCCGCGCGTCTCGCGGCCCGCGGCTTCGATGCGCTGCGCCCGGCGGGCGGCGACGCGCAGGATCTCGAGCATGCCGGCGATCGTCGCGATCTGCTCGAGCGCTGCCTGCGCCAGCAGCTGCAACGCGAGCGCCGCTCGCTCGAGAGCGGGCTGACGATTCTCGCCAGCGTCGGCAGCACGGCGCCCTTCGTCGGCCTGTTCGGCACGGTGTGGGGCATCATGCATGCGCTGAAGGACATCACGAAGGCGGGCTCGGCGAGCCTCGACGTCGTCGCCGGCCCGATCGGCGAAGCGCTGATCGCGACCGCGATCGGCATCGCGGTCGC
>JBFWSI010000457.1:0-3981 GCA_050248455.1 Gammaproteobacteria bacterium
TTTGGCGGAGGAGTTGCTTTGAAGAAGAGGAAGAATCTAGCCACGGAGGACACGGAGAAAGAGATTGATTCGATCTGCGCCGCCGTGACTCCATCATCACCATGGTCGCCGGCGCCACCGAAACACCCGTCAATCCTTTTCTTTCTCCGTGCCCTCCGTGGCTATATAGCTGAGCGCAAATGCGCTCCACCGCGTGTTGATTACCGTCATTCCCGCGCCAGCGGGAATCCACGCCTGACGAGGAGCTCTCCGGCGGGCGATTCTTCTTTTTCCGCGCTGGACGCCGGGGGCGTGCGTGGATGCCCGCTGGCGCGGGCATGACGGGGGAGGTTGCTACACGGGCATACGCTATCGAAACGCCAGTGGAGTGGATTTACGCTCGGCTATATGGATTCTCTTCAACCCCACGCATGGAACGGCACTGAATGTTCGAAGCGGCAGAGGTCGGTCATCGGATCGAGAAAAAGGCCTTCGAGGCGGCGCTGCCTGCGCTGCGCGTGTCCCTGCTCGAGGCGCAGTGGGCCGTGCAGTCGAAGCGGGCGTTTCCCGTGCTGGTCGTGATCGCCGGCGTCGACGGAGCAGGCAAGGGGGAGACGGTCAACGTGCTGAACGAATGGATGGATCCGCGTCACATCCGCACCGTCGCCTTCGACACGCCGACCGAGGAGGAAGCGCAGCGCCCGCGCATGTGGCGCTATTGGCAGGCCCTGCCCGCGCGCGGGCAGATCGGCATCCTGTTCGGTTCCTGGTACATGGATCCGATCGTCGCGCGCGTGTACCGCCGGGCGAAGAAGGTCGAGCTCGCGCTCGAGATCGAACGCATCAACCGCTTCGAGCGCATGCTCGCCGACGACGGCGCGTTGATCCTGAAGTTCTGGTTTCACCTGTCCAAGGACGCGCAGCGCGCACGGCTGGAGAAAATCGATCGCGATCCCCGGCGCACCTGGCGCGTGACGCGCGCGGACTGGAAGCAGTTCGAGCACTACGATCGCTACTACGCGGTCTCCGAGCACGTGCTGCGCGAGACCTCGACCGGCTACGCGCCCTGGCAGGTCGTCGAGGGTGCCGACGAGCACTACCGGCACCTGACGGTCGGCACCTTGTTGCGCGATGCGATCGACAAGCGTCTCGCCGCGACGCGCCGGCATCGCCGGCCGCCGGCCGCGAGCTCGACGGCGCCGCTGGTCGCCCCGCTCGATGCCCTCACCGTGCTCGGGCGCCTGGATCTCACGCGCACGCTGAGCGAGCGCAAGTACGAGCGCGAGCTCGAGCAGTGGCAGGGCGAGCTCGCCCGCCTGTCACGCGGCAAGGGCTTCGAGAAGCGCGCGATCGTCGTCGCCTTCGAAGGCATGGACGCCGCGGGCAAGGGCGGGGCGATTCGCCGGCTGACCGGCGCGCTCGATGCGCGCCAGTACCGCGTCGTGCCCGTCGGCGCGCCGAACGAGGAGGAACGCGCCTATCCCTATCTGTGGCGCTTCTGGCGGCATCTGCCGCGGCGCGGCCGCATGACGATCTACGATCGCTCCTGGTACGGACGCGTGCTGGTCGAGCGCATCGAAGGCTACTGCACCGAAGCGGACTGGATGCGCGCCTACGGCGAGATCAACGAATTCGAGGAAGAGCTCGTCGACGGCGGCGGCCTCATCTGCAAGTTCTGGCTGCACATCTCGCCGGAAGAGCAGCTGCGCCGCTTCGAGGAACGCACGCAGACGGGCTTCAAGCATCACAAGATAACGTCCGAGGACTGGCGCAATCGCGCCAGGTGGCCGCTCTACCAGCAGGCCGCCGCCGACATGATCGAGCGCACCTCGACCCGCCTCGCGCCGTGGACGCTGGTCGAAGCCGAAGACAAGCACTGGGCGCGCATCAAGGTGCTGAAGACCCTGGTCGAGCACCTGCGCGAGGCGCTGTGAGCGACCGAAACGTAGCTTGGGCTGACGAAGTTCAGCGCGCGGTGTTGGCGGTGTCGTAGCCCGGGTGCAGCGCGCAGCGCGTAACCCGGGATCGAGCACCGGCCGTCATCTCATGCATTCGAGGAAACCCGGCGCGGTGCGAGCCGAGCGCGGCCGGTCCTTGCGTATCGGGCATGCCTGATCCCGGGTTCCGCTACGCGCTAAGGTATCCCCCCGAAAAACGGGCGCGAGAACCTCAAAAAGCGCGTCATTCCCGCGCAGGCGGGAATCCACGTTCTGGCACGGCGCCCCCGCTGGACTCCCGCTTTCGCGGGAGTGACGAGGAGTACCAGCGAATTCTCGGGCAGCGCTGAAAATTTCGTGGGGATACCTTAGCGCTAGGCTGCACCCGGGCCACGAATTCCGGCCTGAACGGCGCGGGCGACGCGATCGCGCACATGGAGGCCGCACCGCTTCCCGCTGCGGCCGCGCTCGGGTAGGCTCGCGGCCCTGCATACGTCCCGGAGAACCCAGCATGGGCTACAAGCTGTTCGGCGCGAACGTGTCGCCGTTCGTGCGCAAGTGTCGCGTCTATCTCGCCGAGAAGGGCATCGCCTACGAGCACGAGTCCGTCAATCCCTTCCAGCCGCCGTCGTTCTATCGCCAGGTGAGCCCGCTCGGCAAGATCCCCGCGCTGCTCGACGGCGAGCGGCCAATCGCCGATTCGAGCGTGATCTGCCTCTACCTCGAACGCTGCAATCCGACGCCCGCGCTGTACCCGGCCGACCCCTACGACTACGCGCAGGCGCTGTGGATCGAGGAATACATGGACAGCGGCTTCCTGCCCGTCGCCGGCACCGGCGTGTTCCGGCCGCTGGTGCTCGGCCCCGTCGCGATGAACCAGCCGCTGACCAAGGACATCAAGGAGACGGCGCTGGAAGTCGTCGAGAACCAGATTGGGCCGATGTGGGACTATCTCGAACGCTATCTCGGCAGCAACGAGTTCTTCGTCGGCAAGCGCCTGTCGATCGCCGACATCGCGGTGGCGAGCGGCCACGTGAACCTGTGGCATGCCGGCGTCGATCCCGATACGCACCATTGGCCGAAGCTCGCGGCGTTTCTCGCGCGCACGTGGGATCGTCCCTCGTTCAAGACCCTCCTCGCCGAAGAGCAGACGCCATGGAATCGGCGCGAGGCGATCGCGAAGATCTGAGCTTGCTCAGCGCCCGGCATCCGTCGCTGTCGCCGACGGGATGTCGGCCAGATGGCGCAGCGTCTCCGACAGTCGCTGCGCGAGATCCATGACCAGCGGCACGAGCGCCCGCAGGCGCTCGTCGGTGAGCCGATCCAGCGGCCCCGACAGGCCGAGCGCCGCTACCGGCTTCCCGCCGGCGTCGCGCACGACCGCTGCGAGGCCGCCGACTCCCTCGCGCCATTCCCCTCGATTCGTCGCATAGCCGTTGCGCGCAGCCGCTTCGAGCTCGGCACGCAGTGCCTGGCGATCGACGCGCGTATTCGCCGTGTAGCGCGGCAGCGTGGCCGGCAGCGCGGCCAGTACGTTCGCCTGCGCGGACAGCAGCGCCTTGCCGGTGGCCACCGCATGCGCCGGGGCGAAGCCGCCGATTTCGGAATAGGCGCGTACAGGCTGGCGGCTGTCGATCTTGTCCAGATAGCACACTTCGGATCCGCGCAGCTCGGAGAGGTGAGCGGTTTCGCCGGAAGCGTGGGCGAGCGTCGCCAGGAAGCCGGGGGCCACCTGCTGCAGCCCATCCAGCGCCATGTCGCTCAGGCCCAGGGCCAGCGACTTCATCGTGATGCCGTAGGTGCCGGTGGCAGCATTGCGCCGCGCATAGCCGGCGTGCATCAGCGTCGCCAGCGTGCGATGGGTGTTGCTGCGCGACAACCCGACGCGCCGCGCGATCTCGTCCAGCGCGCGAGGCGCCGGATACCAATATTTGGGAACTCTTGCTCTCGATGATGAACAGGTTTGCGTTTCGATGAGCGTTGCGCGCGCTGAGCCGCACGTGTCGTCGCGATGCCGGATCCCCGGCGCGACGCTGCTCGTCCTGGCGCTCGGCGCCTGCTTCGT
>JBFWSI010000458.1:0-3980 GCA_050248455.1 Gammaproteobacteria bacterium
TCGCCAGCGCCGACTCGACCTCGGCCGCGACCTTGGCGTCGAGCTCGCGCCGTGCGTCGGTGAGCTGCTGCTCCCGGGCACGCAGGGACTGTTCACGCTCGGCGAGCGCGGCGTCCTTCTGCGCGAGCTGCTGCTGGAACTGCCGGCGCGTCTCCGCGAGCAGCGGCGCGGCGAGGGATTCGGTGAGCTTGATCTCGATCTGGCAGCTCGGACAGATGACGGTCGGTTCGGTCATGCGGGCATCCGGGGTCGCGGGAATCGGCGACATCTTGCCACGACGGCGCGCAGCGGGGTCGCCGCGCCGTGCGTCCGGTACCGCCTGGGGCCGCATCCCGGCGCGGCCGGCGCTTCGGCGTGCTAGGGTGAAACGGGGCGTGAACGGGTGACGGTCACCGTGAAGAAGACGCATCAGATCAACATCGGTTATGCCTTCCTCGCCGCAGCGGCCGTGCTGCTGTTCCAGGCGTGGTGGCACGACTACCACGGCGTCGAGCAGATCCCCTACAGCGAGTTCGAGCAGCTGCTGGCGAAGGACGCGATCGCCGAGGTGCGCGTGTCCGAGCGTTTCCTCGAGGGGCGCCTGCGCACGCCGCGGCCCGACGGCCGCGATCGCTTCGTCACGACACGCGTGGATCCCGCCTTCGCCGCGCATCTGCGCGAGCGCAACGTGGTATTCGCCGGTGCGATCGAAAGCACCTTCGTGCGCGACCTGCTGTCGTGGCTGCTGCCGGTACTGTTCTTCGTCGGGATCTGGGCTTTCGCGATCCGGCGCATGGCGGAACGGCAAGGCTTCGGCGGGCTGATGTCGATCGGCAAGTCGCACGCCAAGGTCTACGTCGAGCGCACGACGGGTGTCAGCTTCGACGACGTCGCCGGCGTCGACGACGCCAAGGCGGAGCTGCAGGAGATCGTCGAGTTCCTGCGCGATCCCGCGCGCTACGGCCGACTGGGCGCGCGCATCCCGAAAGGGGTGCTGCTGGTGGGCCCGCCCGGCACCGGCAAGACGCTGCTCGCCCGTGCGGTCGCCGGCCAGGCGGGCGTGCCGTTCTTCTCCATCTCGGGCTCCGAGTTCGTCGAGATGTTCGTCGGCGTCGGCGCGGCGCGCGTGCGCGATCTGTTCGAACAGGCGCGGCAGGCCGCGCCCAGCATCATCTTCATCGACGAGCTCGACGCGCTGGGCCGCGCGCGCGGCACGGGCGTGCTCGGCGGTCACGACGAGAAGGAGCAGACGCTGAACCAGCTGCTGTCCGAGCTCGACGGCTTCGATCCGTCGACCGGCATCGTGCTGCTCGCGGCGACGAACCGTCCGGAAATCCTCGACCCTGCGCTGTTGCGCGCCGGGCGCTTCGATCGCCAGGTGCTCGTCGATCGCCCCGATCGCCGCGGCCGCGTCCAGATCCTCGCGGTGCACGTGCGCAAGGTGAAGCTCGCCTCGGGCGTCGCGCTCGACGACATCGCCGCGCTGACGCCGGGCTTCACCGGCGCCGATCTCGCAAACCTCGTCAACGAGGCCGCGCTGCTCGCGACCCGGCGCGGCGCCGAGGCCGTCACGGCGGAGGACTTCACCGCTGCAATCGAGCGCATCGTCGCCGGCATCGAGAAGCGCTCGCGCGCGATGAGCGCCGAAGAGCGTCGTGCCGTCGCCTGCCACGAGATGGGCCACGCGCTGGTCGCCAGCGCGCTCCCGGGCATGGATCCGGTGCAGAAGGTGTCGATCATCCCGCGCGGCGTCGGCGCGCTCGGCTACACGATCCAGCGACCGACCGAGGATCGCTTCCTGATGTCGCGGCGCAATCTCGAAGACAAGATGACGGTGCTGATGGGTGGCCGTGCGGCGGAAGCCCTCGTGCTCGGCGAGATCTCGACCGGCGCCGCCGACGATCTCGACAAAGTGACCGAGATCGCGCGTCACATGGCGATGCGCTATGGGATGGTGCGCGAGGTCGGCCAGGTGGTCTACGACGAAGCGCATGCGCCTTTCCTCGGCGAGGGGCTCGCGTTCCGGCCGGCGCAGCGCGGCCACAGCGAGGCGACCGCGCGCGAGATCGATCTCGCCGTGAAGGCGCTGGTCGACGCCGCCTATGCGAAAGCGCGCTCGCTGCTGGAGGCGCGCCGGGCTTTGCTCGAGCGCGGCATCAACGAGCTGCTCGCCCGCGAAACGCTGACCCCCGCGGACTTCCCGTTCCGCGACGGCGCGTGAAACGCGTCAGCGCCTGGTCCGCCGTCGCGGCGTCGCCGGCGCCTCGCTCCCGCGAAAGGCGTCGATCAGCGTGCGCAGGAAGCGCTCGATCTGGCGGACGTCACGCCCCATGAAGGTCATCTGCGCGAGCATGTGAGCGGTGCCGACGAGCAGCTGTGCGGCATCGTCGGCGTCGAGCCGCCGCGCCAGCGAGCCATCGCGCTTGCCGCGCAGCATCGTCTCCTTGAACAGCGCTTCGACGCGGGACTGGAACGCGAGGTAGCGCGGCCATACGTCGCGACGGAAGGCCGTGCTCCAGTCCAGCCATACGCGCGCGTAGTCGGGGTGCGTGCGCACCGCCTCGGTGAACGCGAGGCCGGACTGCACCAGAATCTCCGGCACGGGCCGCGGCAGCGACTGCACCGGCATGATCGTCTCGTCGACGATGAAGCGCTCGACCTCGTCGAGCACCGCTTCGACGAGCGTTTCGCGGGTCGGGAAATACACGAACACCGTCGGCACCGACACTTCGGCGAGCCGCGCGACGTCGGCATGGGTGCCGCGATTGATGCCGGCGTCGGCGAAGGCGCGGATCGCGCAGCCGAGCAGCTGGCTGCGGCGCTCCTCGGGGGCCAGACGGGCCGCGCGCGCCGGCTTCGAACGTTTTCGTTGCTCCATTGCGGTATTTTGCCGCACCGCATTATTGACAAAATTATTAATAAACGCCGATGCTCCACCTGCCCCCGCAACCCGTCCGCGCTCGCCTCAACCGGAGGTCCCGATGAACGAACCGACGCGCCCCGACCAGCTGAAGCCGCTGCCCCATGCCCACGAGTACCTGATGAACGAGGAACAGCTCGCGCGCTACGAGGGCATGTTCCGCGAGGACTACCAGATCTGGGCGCAAATCCTCGGCGAGAACGTCGATCGCATCAAGCGCGGCAGTTTCTCGCTGCACTGGACGAAGACCGAGGGCGGTCACTGGGGCAAGCGCGCGAAGCCTTCGTCGCGCGGCCTCACCTATACCGACATCAATCGCATCCGCGGCTACGGCGACCTGCCGGAGCGCGCGGACTGGTTCAACTTCGCGCCGCGCGGCTCGATCCGCGAGCCCTATCGCGATCGCATGCCGGTCGTCGACGCCTATACCGTGCTCGAGCGCGACGAGCTGTGGGCGGACAACGTCATCTCGCTGTACGAGGAGGCGAAAGCGCGGCAGTGGAACGCGACGAAGGACATCGCCTGGGACGAGCTCGAGGCGCTGCCGGAAGATCTCGAGAAGGCGACCTGCCAGCTCTGCACCTTTCTCACCGAGGTCGAGTTCGTCGCCGGCGACTTCCCCGCGAAATGGCTCTACCGCACGCCGCAGGACTTCCTCGAGGTGAAGAGCTTCCTGACCACCCAGCTGATGGACGAGGCGCGCCATCAGGAAGTGTTTCGCAAGCGCGCGATCGCCGGCGGCGGCCTGCTGCACGCCTCGCCCGGCTTCGAATGGGCGCTGAAGGCCATCCTCGACGCGCCGACGCACACGATGGGCACCTTCCTGCTGAACCTGCTCGGCGAAGGTCTCGTACTGTCGGTGTTCCGCTCCGGCGAGATGATCGCGAAGACGCAGGTCGACAAGGAGATCTTCCGCCGCTGCCTGCAGGACGAGGCGCGCCACGTGTCCTACGGCGTGCTCGAGCTGAAGAACTATCTCGCGACCCACAAGAATCGCGAGGCCGCCACCGAGGAGATGCATCGCTTCGCCGACGTCGGCGAGCAGGTGATCCTGACCGCGTTCACCGAGGCCGCGCTCGTC
>JBFWSI010000459.1:0-3977 GCA_050248455.1 Gammaproteobacteria bacterium
AACACGCTGCTCTCGCTAGCCCTCGTCGCACGCCACGGCAGCGAGGACGGCGAGGACATCGCCTCCCGCCGGAAGCCGGCCCAGGTCGCCGACGGCGCGCCATGACGCAGCATCGCGCCATCGCTATCCGAAATGCTGAATCTCGCCACCCGAGAACACAGAGAACACAGAGGAAGATGAAAATGAGCCGCCCCGGTGGGATGCCGTGCAGGATTCAGCGCAACTTTAAGGCGGGCTGCGCCCGACCACGGAGAACACAGAGAACACGGAGAAGAGATTGATTGGGCCTGCGTCTCCGTGACTCGATCACGGCCACCGGCGCGGCACTGCGAAGCCTCCGGACAATCCCTTTTTGCCCTCCGTGTTCTCTGTGGTAGCGCGAAGCGCAAATTCAACCGCTTTCCAGCCGGTACAGAGTCGAGGTCGGCACGGCCCATTCTCATCTTCCTCGGTGTTCTCGGGGGTAAAAAAACCCGTCCGGTACGAATGACCGCGTCGGCGGTTCAGCCCAGGTCCGGCAGTCCCAGCTGGCGCAGTGCTTCGTAGAGGGCGACGGCGACCGCGTTCGACAGGTTGAGGCTGCGGTTGCCTGGGCGCATCGGGATACGCAGGCGGTGCTCGGGCGGGATCGTGTCCAGCACGGCCGGCGGCAGGCCGCGGGTCTCGGGGCCGAACAGCAGGACGTCGTCCGGCGCGAAGCCTGCGTCGTACAGCGGGACTTCGCCGCGCGTCGAGAACGCGAGCACGCGCCGCTCGCGGACGGCCCGCATGAAGCCTGCGTGGTCGGGATGGGTGCGAACCTGCGTCATCCACGCGTAGTCGAGGCCGGCGCGGCGGACCGAGGCTGCGTCGAGGCGGAAGCCGAGCGGCTCAATCAGGTGCAGCATGGCGCCGGTGTTCGCGCACAGGCGTATGATGTTGCCCGTATTCGGCGGGATTTCCGGCTCGTGGAGCGCGACGTCGATCATGGGGCGGCGATGCGGGCCGTGAGTCTACAGTGATGAAGCGAGCGATCCGGGTGGACGGATTGCACAGGCAGAGGACGGAGCGGATGGACGCACGCGCGAGGCCCGACGAACGCTTGAATCTCAGCTTCTGCGGCCTGCCGTTCGCGTCGCCGATCGTGCTGCTGTCCGGCTGCGTCGGGTTCGGCGAGGAATATACACGCGTGCGCGGCTTTTCGAACGCCGACGTCGGCGCCGTCTGCCTGAAGGGCACGACGCTCGCGCCACGCCTCGGCAATCCGCCGCATCGCGTGTACGAGACCGCGGGCGGCATGCTGAACGCGATCGGGCTGCAGAACCCCGGCGCGCGTGCCGTCGTCGACGACATCCTGCCGACGCTGGACTTCAGCGAGACGCGCTTCATCGCGAACGTGTCGGGCTCGACGGTCGAGGAGTACGAGGAAGTCACGCGCATCTTCGACGACTCGCCGATCGACGCGATCGAGATCAACATCTCCTGCCCGAACGTCAAGGAAGGCGGCGTCGCCTTCGGCAACAGCCCTGACATGTCCGCGCGCGTCGTCGACGCCTGCCGGCGCGCGACGAAGAAGCCGCTGATCACCAAGCTGTCGCCGAACCAGACCGACATCGCCGAGAACGCGCGCCGCTGCCTCGAGGCGGGCAGCGACGCCTTTGCCGTGATCAACACGCTGATGGGCATGGCGATCGACGCCGAGCGGCGGCGCACCGTGATCGGCAACAACCAGGGCGGACTGTCCGGGCCCGCGATCAAGCCGATCGCGCTGCTGAAGACCTGGCAGGTCTACCAGGTGTGCCGGCCGCACGGCGTGCCGATCATCGGCCAGGGCGGCATCGTCAACGCCGCCGACGCGATCGAATTCATGCTCGCAGGCGCGAGCGCCGTCGGCGTCGGCACCGGACTCTTCTACGAGCCGCTGGTCTGTCGCGAGATCAATGCCGGCATCGTCGATTACCTCGATCGTCACGGCTTCCGTCACGTCGGCGAGCTGGTCGGCGCACTGCAGTTGAACGGCGTGCCGGCGGCCGTCACCGCCTGTTCGTGAAGGACGTCTCGTAGCCCGGGTGGAGCGCGCAGCGCGCAACCCGGGAAGCGGCGCGTGGGGCGGGTATGAAGATCCCGGGTTCCGCTGCGCTGCACCCGGGCTACGGTGACGAGCGTCTATTGTTTCGACAGGCGCTTGAGGAACACGCGCATTTCCTTCGCGGCCTGGATCTGGCCCGCGATCTCGGCGCTGACGATGCCTTCGCGGTAGGCCTCTTGCGCGAGCGCCGTCTGGCCGCTCGCGGCGAGCGCCTGGCCGAGCAGTTTCCACGCCGCGACATAGGACGGATCGAGCTTCAGCGCCGCCTGCAGGTGTTCGACCGCTTTCGCCGGATCCTCGTGCAGATACGCATTGCCGAGGCTGTAGCGCAGCAGCGCCGTCTCCGGTCCCTGCGCCAGCAGCTTCTCGAAGTTGGCGATCCGCTCGTTCATCGCGCTCAGTCGCGCGTCGCTTCCTTGATGTGGCGCGGATCGATGCCGAGGCTGCGCAGCTTGCGATAGAGATGCGTGCGTTCGATGCCGACGCGCTCGGCGACCTTGCTGACGCTGCCTTCGCAGGCATGCAGCTGGTATTCGAGGTAGTTCTTCTCGAAGCGCTCGCGCGCCTCGCGCAGCGGCAGATCGTAGCCGGGCGGCACGGCGTCGGTCTCGGTCGGCGCGCGGATGCCGAGCGCCGTGCTGATTTCCTGGCCTTCGACGGTCTCGCCGTTGCCGAGGATCAGCAGGCGCTGGACTAGGTTGCGCAGCTCGCGCACGTTGCCCGGCCAGCGATAGTCGCGCATGCGCGCCTTGGCGCCCGGCGAGAAGTCGCGCCGCTGCAGGCCCTCGTTATTGACGAAATAGTCGAGATAGTGCGTCAGCAGATCGTCGAGATCCTCGATGCGATCGTGCAGCGAGGGCACGCGCAGCGGCACGACGTTCAGGTGATAGAACAGATCGTCGCGGAAGCGGCCGGCGTTGACCTCGGCCTGCAGATCGCGCCGCGTCGCGGCGACGATGCGCACGTCGATCGGCACCGGCTCGCGGCCGCCGACGCGCAGCATCGCCTGCTGTTCGAGCGCCGAGAGCAGGCGCGCCTGCGTGCTCAGATCCATGTCCGCGATGTCCTTCAGGAACAGCGTGCCGCCGTTGGCCTGCTCCAGCGAGCCGTAGGTGACGTGACCGTCGGTCTCGGTGCCGAAGAGCTCGGCGTCGGGATTCTCGCGCGCGAGGCCGGCGACGCCGACGGCGACGAAGGGGCCGTTCGCGCGCGGACTGTGCTGGTGGAGATAGCGCGCGACGACTTCCTTGCCGCTGCCCGATTCGCCGGTGATGAACACCGCCGTCTTGTGCTGGGCGATGCGCAGCACGCTCGCGCGCAGCTGCTCCATCGCGCGGCTGCGGCCGATCGGCTCGGCGAGCGGCGGCGCCGAGCGGCGCAGACCGAGGTTCTCGCGCTGCAGGTTCGCATTCTCGAGCGCGCGCTGCACGGTGATCAGCAGCTTCGCGATCGACAGCGGCTTCTCGATGAAGTCGTAGGCACCCAGGCGCGTGGCCTCGACGGCCGTCTCGACCGTGCCGTGCCCCGACATCATGATGACTGGGACGTCGAGGTGACTGTCCGCCGACCATTCCTTCAGCAGCGTGATGCCGTCCGTGTCCGGCATCCAGATGTCGAGCAGGACCAGATCGGGCCGGCGTTGGCGGCGCGCCTCGCGGGCCTGCGCGGCGTTCTCGGCGACGGCGACGTCGAAGCCTTCGTCGTCGAGGATCTCCTTCAGCAGGACCCGGATATCGGGTTCGTCGTCCACGACCAGGATATGGCGTGCGGTCATGAGGCCCTCCTGTTGTCCACGGCACCGGCGGCGGCATCCTTGCCGTCCAGCGGGAGCCGTATAGTAGCGCAGGCGCCCGGCCCGTCGTTGTTCGCGAGGGTCACGAGGCCGCCGTGCTCCTCGACGATCTTCTTC
>JBFWSI010000460.1:0-3975 GCA_050248455.1 Gammaproteobacteria bacterium
TTCGATCTCGCCGCGCGGCGCGGCTGCCTGCGCCTCATTGCCGGGCCCGAGGCCACGGACGACGCCCTGCGGCTCCACCAGGATGCGCGGCTCCATGCCGGCCTCTTCGACGGCGACGAGCAGGCGATGCTCGCGCTCGCGCCCGGCCGTCGCGCCTACGTCCATCTCGCGCGCGGCGCGCTGACGGTCAACGACGTCGTCCTCGCCGGCGGCGACGCGCTGAAGTTGTCCGACACGCCGCGTCTCGAACTCCGCGCAGCCAGCGCGGCCGAAGTGCTGGTATTCGATCTGCCCGGCGCATCGTGATCCGTTTGCGATCGCAAGCTCATGTCTCAGCAAGGAGTATGCATCATGCCCAAGGTTCTCGTGCTCTATTACTCGTCCTACGGTCACATCGAGAAAATGGCCGAAGCCGTCGCCGAAGGCGCGCGCGAGGCCGGCGCCGAGGTCGACATCAAGCGCGTGCCCGAACTGGTGCCGGACGAGGTCGCGCAGAAGGCGCATTACAAGCGCGATCAGAAAGCGCCAATCGCGAAGGTCGAGGAGCTCGTGAACTACGACGCGATCGTCGTCGGCGTCGGCACGCGCTTCGGGCGCATGGCGTCGCAGATGGCGAACTTCCTCGATCAGGCCGGCGGCCTGTGGGCGCGCGGCGCGCTGCACGGCAAGGTCGGCGCCGCGTTCACCTCGACCGCGACCCAGCACGGCGGCCAGGAGATGACGCTGTTCTCGATCATCACCAACCTGCTCCACTTCGGCATGGTGATCGTCGGCCTCGACTACGGCTATGCCGCGCAGATGACGCTCGACGAAGTCGCGGGCGGCTCGCCCTACGGCGCGACGACCATCGCCGGCGGCGACGGCTCGCGCCAGCCCTCGGAAAACGAGCTCGGCGGCGCGCGCTACCAGGGCCGCAAGGTCGCGGAGGCGGCGAAGAAGCTCGCGCAGTCCTGAGCGAAGAACACGGAGGCGACGTCTTCGTAGCCCGGGTGCAGCGTAGCGACACCCGGGATCTTCATCGCGCGGAAAGGCCCGATCCCGGGTTGCGCGCTGCGCGCTCCACCCGGGCTACGGGACCTCTTCGGCTCAACGCACCGCTCTGAACGTCGTGCGCACTTCGTCGACGAACACGCGCGGCTGCTCGAAGGCGGCGAAGTGGCCGCCCTTCGGCAGCACCTTGTGGTGCAGGAGCTTCGGGTAGCGCTCTTCGCACCAGCGGCGCGAGGCGCGGAAGATCTCGTGCGGGAACACACTGACGCCGGCGGGAATCGTGATCTGCTGGTGCTTCTGCAGCAGCACCGAGAAGCTCTCCCAGTACAGCCGCGCCGACGACGCGCCGCTGGCCGGCAGCCAGTACATCATGATGTTGTCGAGCAGCTCGTCGCGCGTCAGCACGTTCTCGGGATGGCCGTCGCTGTCGGTCCAGGCCCAGAACTTCTCGAGAATCCACGCGCACTGCCCGACCGGCGAATCGACCAGCGCATAGCCCAGCGTCTGCGGCCGCGTGCTCTGCTGCTTCGAATAGCCCGAGTCCCAGTCCTGGTAGTGCTGCCAGCTCGCCAGCGCGCCGCGCTCGAGCTCGTCGAGGTTCTGCATCAACTGGGGGCTCGGGCTCACCAGCGGCATGTTGACGTGGATCGCCGCGCAGTGATCGGTCTCCGACATCGCGATGCAGTGCGTGACGGCCGAGCCCCAGTCTCCTCCCTGCGCGACCCAGCGCGTGTAGCCGAGACGCGCCATCAGCTGGCCCCAGGCGCGGCCGATGCGCTGGATCTTCCAGCCCGGCGCCGTCGGCTTGCCGGAGAAGCCGAAGCCCGGCAGGCTCGGGCACACGACGTGGAAGGCGTCGCGTGCATCGCCGCCGTGCGCGACGGGGTCGACCAGCGGATCGACGACCTTCATGAACTCGATGATCGATCCCGGCCAGCCGTGCGTCATCACCATCGGCAGCGCATTCGGATGCGGCGAGCGGACGTGCATGAACTGTATGTCGCAGCCGTCGATCTCGGTGACGAACTGCGGATACGCGTTCAGCTGCGCTTCGCAGCGTCGCCAGTCGTAGCGCGTCTGCCAGTAGTCGACGACTTCGCGCATGTACGCGAGCGGGATGCCCTGGCTCCAGTCCTCGGGCGTCTCGCGCTCGGGCCAGCGCGTCTGCGCGAGCCGGCGCTTCAAGTCCTCGAGCGCGCCGTCGGGCACGTCGAATCGGAACGGTCGAATGTCGCTCATCGCTGCTCCCCTTTGCCGGACTTGCTGCTGAGGTGTCGACTACGCGCTCACGATCCGGCCGTGCCGCGCAGTCGCGCGCAATCTATTTCGGCGCCAGCGCCTCGAGCGCCGCCCAGTCCGGGCCGGCCGAGCCGTCCGGCTTGATCGGCTGGATCACGACCTGATCGGCGCCCTGATCGAAATAGGCCTGCAGGCGCGAGCGGATCGACGCCGCATCGCCCCACAGCACCATCGCGTCCATCAGGCGATCGCTGCCGCCGTCCTTCAGATCGCCCTCGTCGAAGCCGAGCCGGAACCAGTTCTTGTAGTAGTTCGGCAGCGGCAGGTAGGGGCCGAGCGCGGCGCGCGCGGCCTTGCGCGCGGTCGCGGCGTCGGTGCACAGGCAGACTTTCTGCTCGCAGATCACCGCGGCCTGCGCGCCCATCTGCGCGCGCGACGCGGCGGCCTGGGCCGCCGTGATGTTGTAGGGGAAGGATCCGAGCGTGCGCTCGGCGGCGAGCTTGCTCATGTTCGGACCCAGCGCGGCGAGCACGAGCTGCTTCGCGACGCCGTCCTGGCCCAGCGCTTTCCACGCCTGGTCCATCGCATCGAGATAGCGGCGCATCGTCGCCAGCGGCTGCTGGTACTCGTGGCCGCGCATGTCGGCGACCAGCGGCGCATGGGAGACGCCGAGCCCCAGCACGAAGCGGCCGCCGTAGAGCGCGTTGAGGCTGTTGTGGCCCATCACCGAGGCTGCGGGATCGCGCGCGTAGATGTTCGCGATGCCGCTTGCGACGAGCAGCGACTTGCTGTGCGACAGCAGGTAGGCGCCGAGCGCGAAGGTCTCGTAGTTGAAGGCCTCCGGATACCACAGCGTCGAGTAGCCCAGGGCCTCGACGCGTTGCGCGAGCTCGGCGAGATCCGCCGGTCCGAGGACGTCCGTGAAGGTGAAGACGCCGTACTTGCCGAATTTCATGCGGGCTCCTCTGTGCGGGTGATCGGCGCTCACGGTGCCAGATCGGCGGCCGCGACGCCATCCGCTCAACCGGGATGGGCGTCGTCGCCATAGCCGGCCGCGGCGCGTCCGGCGCGATGGCCCGTGCTGAAGCAGGCCGTCAGCAGGTAGCCGCCGGTCGGCGCCTCCCAGTCGATCATCTCGCCGGCGCAGAAGACGCCCGGCAGCGCATGCAGCATCAGGTGCTCGTCGAGCCCTTCGAAGCGCACGCCGCCGCCGCTGCTGATCGCTTCGGCGAGCGGACGCGCGGCCGCGAGCTCGAGCGGCAGTGCCTTCACGCAGCGCGCGACGCGCAGCGGATCGTCGAAGGCTGCGCGCGGCAGCACCTCGCGCAGCAGCGCCGCCTTCACGCCGCTCAGGCCGACGCTGCGCTTCAACCACTCGGCCACCGAGCGCTTGCCGCGCGGACGTGCGAGCAGGGTCTCGACGCGCGCGGCGGGATGATCGGGCAGGAGGTCGAGCTCGAGCCGCGCGCTGCCGTCGCGCGCGATCGCATCGCGCAGCGGCGCCGACAGCGCATAGACGAGGCTGCCTTCGAGGCCGTAGGCCGTGATCACGAACTCGCCGCGCTGCGCTGCCTGCGTGCCGTCGGGCGCCACGCAGCGCGCGGCGACGGGCTTGACGGGCGCACCGGCGTGATGCGTGACGTAGTGATCGGACCAGCTTCGCTCGAACCCGCAGTTCGACGGCACGAGCGGCGCGACTGGCACGCCGCGCGCCGCGAGCCAGGGCTGCCAGGCGCCGTCGCTGCC
>JBFWSI010000461.1:0-3971 GCA_050248455.1 Gammaproteobacteria bacterium
CAGCCATTCGCAGATGCGGCAGCCGGTGCAGGCCGCGGGATCGATCAGCTCGACTTTCTGTCGCGCGTCCAGCCGCAGGCACATCTCGGGGCACATCTTCACGCAGATGTCGCAGCTCTTGCACCATGCGGGTGTGATCTCGAGCTCGACGACGTCGCGCGGCACCGCCGCCGGCGCGGCCAGCGGCGCGGGCTCGTCGTGGACCGCCGGCGCGGCGTGCACGCGCTCGGCCCAGGCGCGGCCGGCGGCGAAGGCCGCGAGATTGGTGTCGAAGGTGCGCGGCGGCACGAACTCGCCGAGCACGCGCTGCCACTCCTCGGCGGGGAAGTCGAGGGTCGTCGACATCACGCCGAGCAGCACGGTGTTCGCGACGCGCGCGTTGCCGAGATCTTCGGCCATGCCTTCGGCGTCGAGGGCGTAGAGATTGCGCACGTGCGCGGCAAGCTCGGCGATGCGTGTGTCGGGATAGGCGATGGCCGCGCCGCGGTGGCGATCGATGCAGCCGAAGGGCGGCACGATGCGCCGGGTGTCGACGACGAGGCTGCCCGTCACGGGGTTCAGATAGGGCAACCAGCGCAGGCCCTCGGCCCATTCGAGCGCGACGACGATGTCGGCCTCGCCGAGCGGGATCGTCGGCGCCCACACCTCTTCGCCGAAGCGCACGTGGCTGAACACCGAGCCGCCGCGCTTCGCCATGCCGTGGACCTCGCTCTGCTTCACCTCGAGGCCGTGCAGTTGCGCGAGGCGCGCCATCACCTTCGAGATCAGGATCACGCCCTGGCCGCCGACGCCGACGACCAGCACATTGGTCGGCCGCGCGGCGCTCACGGGCTCGCCTCGCTCGCGCCGGCGACGAAGCCGTCGGTCGGGCACACCTGCACGCACATCGCGCAGCCGATGCACAGCGCTTCGTCGACGCGCACCTTGTGCCGGCCTTCGTGCAGCTCCTCGCTCCAGGTCAGCGCGGGACAGCCGAGGTTCATGCACGACTGGCAGGCGGTGCAGGCATCCGCGCGGACCTGGAAAGGAATGCCGCGGATGCGCACGGGATCGAGCACGCAGGGGCGATCCGAGATCACCACCGCGACGCCGTCGTATTCCATCGCTTCGCGCAGCGTGCGATGGCCTTCGGCGAGATCGTAGGAATCGATGCGGCGGATCCAGCGCACGCCGGCCGCGCGGCACAAGGCCTCGTAGTCGATCCGGTGCGTGGCCTCGCCGCGCAAGGTGCGGCCCGTGCCGGGGTGATCCTGGCCGCCCGTCATCGCGACGGTGTGGTTGTCGAGCAGCAGCACCGTGATGTTCGCGCGGTTGTAGACCGCGTCGATCAGCGCCGGGATGCCGCCGTGGAGGAAGGTCGAGTCGCCGATCGTCGCGACCACCGGCTTGCGCTCGGCGCCGGACAGCGCCATGCCGATCGCATTGCCGATCGAGGAGCCCATCGACACGCAGGTGTCCATCGCCGCGAGCGGCTTCAGGGCCGCGAGCGTGTAGCAGCCGATGTCGCCGGTGACGCGCACGTCGTCGCCGCGCAGCGCGTGGTAGCTGCCGATGTGCGGGCAGCCCGCGCACAGCACCGGCGGGCGCACCAGCGGCGCGAAGGGCAGGGCGGGCAGCGGCGGCCGCGGCTCGAGCACGCCGGCGCGCACGAAGCCCTCGCGCACGTTCTCCGCCGAGAGCTCGCCGATGCGCGTGAAGTAGTCCTTGCCGGCGGCGGGCAGGCCCATCGCGCGCACCTCGGTCTCGACGAAGGCTTCGAGCTCCTCGACCACGAACAGGCGATCGACCTGCGCGGCGAAATCGCGAATCGCCGCGCGCGCGAGCGGATAGGAGCCGGCGAGCTTCAGGATGCTCGCCGCCGGCAGCACTTCCTTGACGTAGACGTAGGCGATGCCGACGGTGATGACGCCGATCTTCGGGTCGCGCTGCTCGACGCGCGTCAGCGGCGTGCGGCTGAACCAGGCTTCGAGCTCGCGCTCGCGCGCGAGGATGCGCGGGCGCTGGCGGCGCGACAGGCTCGGCATGATGACGTTGCGCTCGGGCTCCTCGACGAAGGGCCGCGGCGGCATCTCGCTGCGCGCACCCAGCGTCACCGCCGCGCGCGTGTGCGACAGCCGCGTGGTGCTGCGCACGATCACGGGCGTCGCGAATTCCTCGCTGAGATCGAAGGCGGCGCGGGTATATTCGAGCGCCTCCTGCGCGTCGGCGGGCTCGAGCACGGGCACGACGGCGAGATGGGCATAGAGCCGCGTGTCCTGCTCGGTCTGCGAGCTGTGGATGCCGGGGTCGTCGCAGATCGTCAACACCAGGCCGCCGTGCACCCCGATATAGGACTGCGACAGCAGCGCGTCCGCGGCGACGTTGAGGCCGACGTGCTTCGCCGCCATCAGCGCACGCGCCCCGCAGTAGCTCGCACCGATCGCGACGTCGAGCGCGACTTTCTCGTTGGTCGACCACTGTGCGTGCAGATCCTCGCGCGGATAGGTCGCGAGCGCTTCGAGGATCTCGGTCGACGGCGTGCCGGGGTAGGCGCTCGCGAGCTTCACGCCCGCTTCCCAGGCCCCGCGCGCGATCGCTTCGTTGCCGGTCAGCGGACGGACTTCGCGCGCAGCGGCAGGGACGACATCACGAGTGGCGGCGCTGATCGACATCGGGGCTCCCCTGGGACGTGCGTGCACTGTGCCGCGCCCGCGGCGGCGCGCGTTTGACGTGCGTCAAGCGTGCGCTGCGCGCTGCCACGGAGAACATGGAGGGGGAGAGGGTGGGCCGGCCGTGCCCATTCCGATGCCGTGCCCGGCTGGGAAGCCGCTGAAGTTGCGCCGCGCGCACCACGGAGAACACAGAGAACACGGAGAAGAAAAATCGAAAACGTAGGTTGAGCTGACGAAGGAAGCCCAACGCCCCGCGGAGTCCGCTGACGTGCCCGATCCCGGATCCGGTTGGCAGTCTCTCCCTCGGTCCAATCGCTTCCGCCCTCCGTGTTCTCCGTGTTCTCCGTGGTAGCGCGCAGCGCCCTTTTACCGGCATCGCCCCCGACACGGCGTGTGCTAGTTTCGGGATCCTCAATCGAACAGCGAGGAGCCCGCCATGATCGTCACCGCCTTGACCGAGATGTTCGGCCTGCAGCACCCCGTGGTGCTCGCGCCGATGGGCAGCGTGGCCGGGGGCAGCCTCGCCGCGGCGGTGTCGAACGCGGGCGGCCTCGGTCTCGTCGGCGGCGGCTACGGCGATCCCGCCTTCCTGCGCGCGGAGCTCGCGCGCGTGCGCGAGGCGACGCAGCGGCCCTGGGGCGTCGGCTTCATCACCTGGTCGATGCGACCCGAGACGCTGACGCTCGCACTCGACGCGCGGCCGCAGGCCGTGATGCTGTCCTTCGGCGATCCGCGTCCCCACGCCGAGGCGATCAAGGCCGCGGGCTGCAGGCTGATCTGCCAGGTGCAGGACGTGCGCGATGCGGTGGCCGCGCGCGAGGCGGGCGCCGATCTGATCGTCGCGCAGGGTACCGAGGCCGGCGGCCACGGCGCGATGCGCGCGACGCTGCCGCTGGTGCCCGCCGTCGTCGACGCCGTCGCGCCCCTGCCCGTCGTCGCGGCGGGCGGGATCGCGGACGGGCGCGGGCTCGCCGCGGCCCTGATGCTGGGCGCGCAGGGCGCGCTGATCGGTACGCGCTTCTATGCCGCGAGCGAATCGCTGGCGAGCGCGGAGGCCAAGGCGCGCATCGTCGCGGCCGAGGCGCGACAGACCGAGCGCACGCGTGTCTTCGACGTCGTGCGTGGCTACGACTGGCCGTCGCCCTACACCGGGCGCGCGCTGCGCAACGCGTTCACCGCGCGTTGGCAGGGCAGGGAGGACGCACTGGCCGCCGCGCTCGCGAGCGAGCAGCCGCGCTACTGGCGCGCCGCGCAGGACGGCGATCACGACACTGCCGTGGTCTGGGCCGGCGAGGCCGTGGACCTGATTGGCGAGGTCGA
>JBFWSI010000462.1:0-3971 GCA_050248455.1 Gammaproteobacteria bacterium
AAGACGTGTGCTATTCCGATCTCCGCATTGCAGGTGATGGCGCGCGTGAAGTTCGACGCCGCGACCAACCTGCTCGACGTCGGCCTCGAGGGCCGCACGCCGGAGCTGCTGAAGCGCATGCTCGAGCGCTGGCTCGCCCGCTACGAGGAGTCGCGCGCGACGCTGACGGCGCAGACGCGCGACACCGACGATCGCGCCGCGCGCGAGCAGCTCGCCGCGCTGGACGCGAAGATCGCGGCGCGCCGCGCCGAGATCGACGCCTTCCGCGCCGCGCACGGCATCGTCTCCGAGGAGCGTACCGAGAACACGCACGCGGCGAAGCTGAAGGGCCTCAACGATTCGATCAACAAGGCGGAAGACGAAGAGATGCGGGCCGCGGCGCGCCTCGATGCGCTGCGCGTCGCGGCGGCGGCGGGCAAGCCCGTGGCCGAGGCGCAGAACCTCGCCGCGATCGGACGCCTGCAGGAGAAGGTGGAGACGCTGCGCGACATGGTCCGCGCGCAGCGCGATCAGTTCACCGAGAAGTACGCGCAGATCGCGCCCGAGATCGTCGCCGCCCGCAAGGATCTGGAGCAGGCCGAGCAGGATCTCGCGACGATGCGCGAACGCGCCCAGGCCGAGGTGATGACCAAGGCCGAGCAGGAGCTCGCGACGGCGCGCGATGCGAAGCTCGCATTGATGCAGCAGCAGGGCGCACTGAAGGGCGAGCTGAACGACTTCAGCCGGCGCTTCGAGGAGCTCGGCGCGCTGCGCACGCGGCTCGCCGAACTGGAGATGCAGGCCGCGCCGCTGCGCGAGCGGCTCGTCAAATCGGAAGTCGCGTCCGCCGATCTCGCGCCGCGCGTGTCGGTGCTCGCGTCGCCCTCGCTGCCGACGCGGCCGACGAGCCCCGCGTATGCGCGCGATGCCTTGCTCGGCGTCGGCGCCGCCTTCGTCGCCGCCCTGTTCGTGACCTGGCTGGTCGAATTCCTGACGCGAGGCGCGCCGGCGAGCATGACGCCGCCGCAGCCGCACATCTATTCGCTGAACACGCAGCTCTTCCCGCCCGCGGGCGGCGGCCTCGCACTACCGCCGGGCGGTTTCGCCGAGTCGCCGACTTCCGCTGCGGCGCTGCCGGGCCTGCCGCCGCCCCGTACGCGCGAGCTGTCGCCGGAGGAAGTCGCGGCGATGCTCGCCACCGGTGACGAACGCGCGCGGCTCGTCGTCGCGCTGCTGGTGAGCGGCGTCGATGCCGGCGATGTCGCGGGCCTGCGCGGCGGCGATCTGGACGCCACCGGCACGCTCGCGCTCGGCACGCGCACGCTGCCGCTCGCCCCCGGCGTGCGCGCGCTGTGGCAGCGCGTGGCGAGCGGCGCCGAAGCGCCGCTGTTCGCCGCTGCGCCCGCCACCACGCTGACGCTCGCCGATCTCGAAGGCACGCTCGTCTACGTCGCGCACGATGCGGGAATCGCGCATCCGGAAGAGGTGACGGCCGCCGCGCTGCGCCATACCTGTTTCGCCTGGCTGGTGCGGCACGGACTCAAGCTCGGCGAGCTGCCGCGCGTCGGCGGCACGCTGGCGCCGGCCCAGATTGCGTCCTATGCGCCGCTCGCGCCGCCCGGCGCGGGCCGCACGCTGGAACAGATCGAGCCCTGGTATCCCGCGCTCGCGGCGCTGGCGTGAGGCGCTCGCGCCGGCGCGCTCGGTTACACTGGACTCGCCGACTCTGAACAAGTCCGGGATGGACTCGTTCGGAGCTTCATCAGATCAGGGCAAAGGAGTCACGCATGAACGGCGCCGAAGCGCTGATCGACACGCTCGTGCGCAGCGAGGTCGATCTCTGTCTCGCCAACCCCGGTACCTCGGAGATGCAGCTGGTCTCCGCGATCGATCGCGTGCCCGGCATGCGCCCGGTGCTCGCGCTGTTCGAAGGCGTGGTGACGGGGGCCGCCGACGGCTATGCGCGCCTGCGCGGCAAGCCGGCATGCACGTTGCTCCATCTCGGCCCCGGGCTCGCCAACGGCGTCGCCAACATCCACAACGCGCAGAAGGCGTTCTCGCCGATGGTCAACGTGGTCGGCGACCATGCGACCTACCACCGGCAGTACGACACGCCGCTCAACGCCGATCTCGAAGGCATCGCGCGCCCGGTGTCGCACTGGCTGGAAGCCGGCCGCACGCCGGCGACGCTCGCCGCGCTGGGGGCGGAGGCCGTCGTGCAGGCGGGCCGCCTGCCGGGACGCATCGCGACGCTGATCGCGCCGGCCGACGCGGCGTGGAGCGAGCTGCCGTCCGATTACACACCGCCGGCGCTGCCCGCGCGCGGCGCGCTGCCGCGCGTCGCCGACGCGGCGATCGAGGACGTCGCCCGCGCCATTCGCGCGGCGAAGCATCCGCTGCTGCTGCTCGGCGGCCAGGCGCTGCTCGGCGAGGCCCTGATCGATGCCGGCCGCATCGCGGCGCAGGCCGGCGCGCGCCTGCATGCGGAAACCTTCAACCGGCGCGTGCAGCGCGGCGTCGGCCGCGTGCCGCTGGTGTTCCTGCCTTATCGCGGCGAGCTCGCGCTGGAGCTCATCGCCGGCGTCGATCTGATGGTGCTGGTCGGTGCGCGCTCGCCCTGTGCGTTCTTCGCCTATCCGAACCGCCCGAGCGAGCTCGTGCCGCCGGGCTGCCGGGTGCTGACGCTCGCGCGGCCGACCGACGACGTCGCCGCGGCGCTCGCCGCCCTCTGTGCCGCGCTGGATGCGACGCAGGCCGAGCCGCCACGGCAGACGGCCGCGCTGCCGGCGCTCGAGCCGGGCCGGCTCGACACGCGACGCATCGCGCAGGCCGTCGCGCGCAATCTTCCGGACGATGCGATCGTGGTGGACGAAGCGATCACGGGCTCGCTGCCCGTGCAACAGCTGACGCTGGGCGCGCGTCCGCACGACTGGATGCAGCTCTGCGGCGGCTCGATCGGCAACGGGCTGCCGCTCGCCGTCGGTGCCGCACTCGGCGCGCCGGGGCGCAAGGTCGTATGCCTCGAAGGCGACGGCAGCGCGATGTACACGGCGCAGGCGCTGTGGACGATGGCGCGCGAGTCGCTGGACGTCGTCAGCGTCATCTACGCGAATCGCAATTACGCCATCCTGAACTACGAGCTCGAACGCGTCGGCGCCGGCGAGCCCGGCGAACGCGCGCGCTCGATGCTGAACATCGGGAGGCCCGATCTCGACTGGTGCGATCTGGCGCGCGGCATGGGCGTGCCCGGCACGCGCGTCGAGACCGCCGAGGCGCTCGACGCCGCGCTCGCGCGCGCCGTCGCGACACCGGGACCGCATCTGATCGAAGCGGTGTATTGAAGAGTCGAATAGAGCCACAGAGAACACCGAGAACACAGAGGAAGAAGAGATTGATAAAGGAGCCTCTGAAACGCGATCGTTCCTTCTGACGTATCGATATGAGGACTATCCAATAATTTTTCCGCCCTCGGTGTTCTCTGTGTTCTCGGTGGCAAGTACCGGGCACGCCCGACGGCACGGACACGACGACATGGCACAAAGGAGACGAGCATGCGGACGCTGAGAGGCTGGTTACTGGTGCTGCTGTTGCCGCTCGCGGGCTGCGGCTACAACACGCTGCAGAGCACCGACGAGGCGATCAAGGCGCAGTGGGCCGAGGTGCTGAACCAGTATCAGCGCCGCGCGGATCTGATTCCGAACCTCGTGAAGACCGTCGAGGCCTTCGCGCAGCAGGAACGCGAGGTCATCGTCGGCGTCACCGAGGCGCGCGCGAAGGTCGGCAGCATCCAGGCGACACCGGAGCTGATCGACGATCCCGCCAAGTTCCAGCAGTTCCAGGCCGCGCAGGGCGAGCTGTCGAGCGCGCTGTCGCGGCTGCTGGTCGTCGACGAGCGCTATCCGGATCTGAAGTCCGATGCGAACTTCCGCGATCTGCAGGCGCAGCTCGAAGGCACCGAGAACCGGATCGCCGTCGCGCGCAAGCGCTACATC
>JBFWSI010000463.1:0-3963 GCA_050248455.1 Gammaproteobacteria bacterium
CTCGCGATGGTGTCCGGGTTGTGCATGTCGTCGCAGATGTGCGAGTAGCGGATCTTCAGCTGCTTGATCGCTTCGATGTCTTCGAGGCGCGTGATGCGCTTTTCGAGCTCGGTCATGTCCATGCGGGTCTCCTCCTCTGCATGCGGCGGTGATGATCGGTAGGTTCTCGGTCCTCTTGGCAGGCCGATTGTAGCCGGCTCAACGGCGCCGCCAACCGGCCGCCGCGCGGCCGCCTCAGCCCGCTTCGGCCAGCCAGTCGCGCGGCCGCAGGTAGCGCTCGTAAAGCTGCGCCTCCGGCGTGCCGGGCGCCGGCCGCCAGTCGTAGCGCCAGCGCACGTTCGGCGGCAGCGACATCAGGATCGACTCGGTGCGGCCGCCGGTCTGCAGGCCGAAGATCGTGCCGCGGTCATAGACGAGGTTGAACTCGACGTAACGCCCGCGGCGGTAGAGCTGGAAATCGCGCTCGCGCTCGCCCCAGGGCTGCGCGTGGCGGCGCTCGAGTATCGGCAGGATCGCGGGCAGGTAGTGATCGCCGACGCTGCGCATGAAGGCGAAGCTGCGCTCGAAATCCCATTCGTTCAGATCGTCGAAGAACAGACCGCCGACGCCACGCGGCTCACCGCGGTGCCTGATGAAGAAATAGTCGTCGCACCACTGCTTGTAGCGCGGGTAGACGTCCGCGCCGAACGGCGCGCAGGCGGCCAGCGCCGTGCGATGCCAGTGCACGACGTCCTCGTCGTAGCCGTAGTAGGGCGTCAGATCGAAGCCGCCGCCGAACCACCACACGGGCTGGGCACCCGGTTTGTCGGCAATGAAGAAACGGACGTTCGCGTGCGAGGTCGGCGCATACGGGTTCAACGGATGGACGACCAGCGACACGCCCGTCGCGTGGAAGGCGCGGCCCTCGAGCTCGGGGCGCTTGGCCGTCGCGGCCGGCGGCAGGCGGCTGCCCTGCACGTCCGAGAAATTGACCCCGGCCTGCTCGAACACGGGCCCGCCGGCGAGCACGCGCGAGCGCCCGCCGCCGCCCTCGGCGCGCGTCCAGCGGTCTTCGCGGAAGGCCGTGCCGTCGAGCGCCGCGAGGGCGGCGCAGATCCGGTCCTGCAGTTCGAGCAGATAGGCTTTGACGGCGTCGAGCGCCGCGGTCTGATCCAGCATTCCCTTCCCCTGTCGCGCTCCGGCGCAGCGGCGGTCCGTGTTATCTTTCGCCTTCAGTCGAACGCGGCACGGCCGCCCCGAAATTGCCATGAATGACCGCCAGGCGCGCATAGAGCGTAACACCAAGGAAACGCAGATTACCGTCGCCGTGAACCTCGACGGCAGCGGCCAGGGCCGCTTCGCGAGCGGGCTGCCGTTTCTCGATCACATGCTCGACCAGGTATGCCGTCACGGCCTCGTGGATCTCACGATCGAGGCCAAGGGCGATCTCGAGATCGACGCGCATCACACGGTGGAGGACATCGGGATCACGCTCGGCCAGGCGCTCGCCGCGGCCTGGGGCGACAAGCGCGGCCTGCGGCGCTACGGCCATGCCTACGTGCCGCTGGACGAGGCGCTGTCGCGCGTCGTCGTCGATCTCTCCGGCCGGCCGGGGCTCGAATACCACGTCGACTTTCCGCGTGCGCGCATCGGCGACTTCGACGTCGACCTCTTCCTGGAATTCTTCCAGGGGCTGGTCAACCACGCGCAGGTGACGCTGCACGTCGATAACCTGCGCGGCCGCAACGCGCACCACATCATCGAGACGGTGTTCAAGGCCTTCGGCCGCGCACTGCGCATGGCCGTCGAGCGCGATCCGCGCCAGGGCGACGCGATGCCGTCGACCAAGGGCACGCTGTAAGCCGGCGGCGAAGCCGATGCAGCGCGTCGCCGTCGTCGACTACGGAGGAAGCAACCTGCGCTCGGTGGCGAAGGCCGTCGAGCACGTCGCGACGCGCGACGTAGAGGTGCAGGTGTGCGAGAGGCCCGAGCAGCTGCGCGCGGCCGATCGCATCGTGTTCCCGGGACAGGGCGCGATCGGCGACTGCATGAAGCATCTGCGCGAGCGCGATCTCGTCGAGGTGCTGCGTGAATGCGTGCGCACCAAGCCGTTCTTCGGGATCTGCCTGGGGCTGCAGTCGCTGATGACGAACAGCGACGAGGACGGCGGCACACGCTGCCTCGAGGTCTTCGCCGGCGGCGTGAAACGCTTCGCGGCCGACGCCGGCCCCGCACCGGACGGCAGCCCGCGCAAGATTCCGCACATGGGTTGGAACGAAGTGCACTGGACGCGCGAGCACCCGGTGACGCACGGCGTGCCGTCCGGCACGCGTTTCTATTTCGTGCACAGCTATTACGTCGTGCCCGCGGACGACGCCGTCGTGCTCGGCCGCACCGACTACATCCAGCCTTTCTGCGCTGCGCTCGCGAGCGGCTCCGCCTTCGCGACGCAGTTCCATCCGGAGAAGAGCGCGGAGGCGGGCTTGAGGCTGCTGGCGAATTTTCTGCACTGGCAGCCCTGAGGCAGCCGCGTCGATTCTCGCAGCCCGGGTGCAGCGTGGCGAAACCCGGGATCCGCGCGTGACGTCGCCAAGGTCCCGGGTTACGCAGGCCGCCTCGGCCTGTCGAAATCTCATAGCTCGGCCAGGATGGCTCTGAACGCCTTGCCCCTGCGCCTGTACCCGGGTCGGGGACCGGCAAATGTCGTCGGCAGTACCGCGAGGTTCAGCATCTCGCTCACGTGAAAGAGCTTCCACCCGACGCTTGCACCGGACCGGCTCCCACCGCCGACTTGATAGCCCAGGACCGCGTAGTGTCCTTTGCCATCGATGCCGTAGGTGTGCGGTTCGACGAGGCGCTCGCAGCCGTCGTAGTCGAAGGCGACGAGATTCAAGCCGCGGATGGCGGATTGAATGCTCATTGGCCGCGCTCACGTCGATTGTTCGAGCGGCCAGACCTCGACGACCCCATGCGCGACGGCGCAGGGCGTCTGTGACACCAGCTTTATCGCCTCGGCCAGCGTAGGTGCCTCGATGACGGCAAAGCCGGCGACGGGAAGTTGCGCAGCCATATAAGGCCCGTCCTCCGTCCGCACCTCGGCCGCCTCGTGATTGCGGACTTGCACGGGAGCGCCCGCGATGCCCATCAAGACGCCATGCTTCCGCAGCAGCTCGTCATGGGCGTGAGCCGCTTCTCGAAGCGCCTCGGGCGTGCGGTCATAACCTGCGCGATCACCGTAACCGATGGTGATGAATTTCGGCATTCCGGCAGCTCCTGCTCCAGTGGAAGGATGTCGCCTCGAAAGTATCGGGAGTCCGAACGGGAGCGCTGCCGCCGAGTGCCTCCGGATCGAGTCAGTGCGGTTCGCATGACGTCGTCGAGCGCGCGCGGCGCCCACGAAGCGCATCGCCTCGGCGGGCGGGAATTCACGTATCGGCGTCGCGGCCGGTGGATGCTTCGTCTGCGCTCTCCGCGGCGGCCCGAACCGCAGCCCCGGCGACGGTGATCTACATCGGTCCTTCGCCGCCCATCGATCCGTGCGCGGGCGCGGGCTCTTCAATCTCCGTCATCGTCGCCTCGGTCAGCAGCAGGATGCTCGCGACCGACACCGCGTTCTCGAGCGCGATGCGCACGACCTTCGTCGGATCGACGATGCCCGCTTCGAGCAGATCGACGTAGGCATTGCGCGAGGCGTCGAAGCCGACGTTGCCCGTCGCCTGCAGCATGCGGTCGACCACCACGCCACCGTCGACGGCCGAGTTCTCGGCGATCTGGCGCGCGGGCGCCTCGAGCGCGCGGCGCAGGATGCGCACGCCGGTCAGCTCGTCGCCTTCGCAGCGCACCTCCTCGGCGCCGAGTGCGGGCAAGGTCTTCAGCAGCGCGAAGCCGCCGCCGGCGACGATGCCTTCTTCGGCCGCCGCCTTGGTCGCGCTGATCGCATCGTCCAGGGCGTCCTTCTTCGCTTTCATCTCCGACTCCGACGGC
>JBFWSI010000464.1:0-3952 GCA_050248455.1 Gammaproteobacteria bacterium
AGCGGCCTAAGTCTCTGGATCGGTAACGACTGCACCGGATTGTCACCACAATCGCAACGGACGATCAAGCGGCTCGGACCCGTGCCGCCGTACCAAAGTTCGCGCGCCGCGTTTACAGTCGCGGCATGAATTCCGCGCTCGAAGACCTGCTCGCGCTGATGTGCCGCCTGCGCGATCCCGAGCGCGGCTGTCCCTGGGATCGGCAGCAGACGCCGGCGAGCCTCGTGCGTCACACGCTGGAGGAAGCCTACGAGGTCGCCGACTGCATCGAGCGCGAGGACTGGCGCGCGCTGCCGGGAGAGCTTGGCGATCTGCTGTTCCAGGTGGTGTTCTACGCGCAGATCGGCGCCGAGCAGGGCCGCTACGATTTCGAGAGCATCTGTCGCGGCCTCGTCGACAAGCTGACGCGGCGTCATCCCCATGTGTTCGGCGACGAGCCGCGCGGCGACGCCGCCGCGCAGTCCGCGCGCTGGGAGGAGATCAAGGCGGCGGAACGCGCCGGCGACGCGCGCGTCTCGGCCCTCGACGATCTGCCGCGCGCGCTGCCCGCGCTGTCCCGCGCGAGCAAGCTGCAGCAGCGCGCGGCGCGCGTCGGCTTCGACTGGCCGTCGCTGCCGCCGGTAGTGGAAAAATTGCGCGAAGAAACGGCAGAACTGGACGCTGCGCTGGCCGCCGGCAGCGCGCCGGACATCGCGCAGGAAGTCGGCGATCTGCTCTTCACCTGCGTGAATCTCGCGCGCCATCTCGGTCTCGATGCCGAAGCCACGCTGCGCGCGGCGAATGCGCGCTTCGAACGCCGCTTCCGAGCGCTGGAGACACGGGCCGTCGCCGACGGACATGCGCCCGACCGGCTCGACGCCACGGCGCTGGACGCGCTGTGGCAGGCGGTCAAGGCCGACGAGCGCGCCGGCCGGCCGGACTGAAGGGAAAAAAAACGGGTGCCGCAGCACCCGTAATGGACCAAAGGGAGGAGGCAACGACGCGCCTACGCGTGGTTGCTGTCCAATACTTAGCACGCTGCGTGCCAAGGGCCGCGTTGCCGGCGAATCAATGACTTGTCCGACGGAGACATGCCCGCGCCCGGTCCGGCGGCAGCTGTATCGAGCGGGGTGCGCCGGAAATCCGTGCCGCCGTCGTCGGCGTGCCGGGAAGCCGGCGCGGCCGGTCTAGCGGTCGCGGCCGACGATGTAGCGCGCGAGCTCGCGCAGGGTCTCGGCCCCGGCGCCGAAGCCGGCCAGCGAGGCGACGGCCTCGTCGCACAGGCGGCGCGCGGTGGCCTTGGCCTGCGCCATGCCGAGCAGATTCGGATAGGTCGGCTTGTCGCGATCGAGATCCGAGCCCTGCGGCTTGCCGATGACCTCGGTCGCGCCCTCGACGTCGAGAATGTCGTCGTGCACCTGGAAGGCGAGGCCGATGCTGCGCGCATAAATGTCCAGCGCGCGCGCGGCCTCGGCGTCGACGCCGCCGGCGCCCATGAAGCCGAGCTGCACGCTGGCGCGGATCAGCGCGCCGGTTTTGTGCAGATGCATGTTCTCGAGCTCGGCCAGCGAGATCTTCTGGCCGACCGCCGCGAGATCGATCGCCTGACCGCCGGCCATGCCGACCGAGCCGCTCGCATCCGCGAGCAACGCGATCATCTCGAGACGCCGCTCGGCCGGCACGGCGAGGCGCGTATCGTGCGCGAGCGCGCGGAAGGCCAGCGCCTGCAGCGCGTCGCCGGCGAGGATCGCCGTGGCTTCGTCGTAGGCGCGGTGACAGGTCGGGCGGCCGCGGCGCAGATCGTCGTCGTCCATCGCCGGCAGATCGTCGTGGACCAGGGAATAGGCGTGGATGAACTCGACGGCGGCCGCGCTGCTGTCGAGTCGATCGAGGTCCGCGCCCAGCGCTTCGCCCGTCGCGTACACCAGCACCGGCCGCACGCGCTTGCCGGGTCCGAGCACCGCGTAGCGCATCGCTTCGTGCAGGCGGGCGGGTTCGCGCTCGGCCGCCGGCAGCCAGCGATCCAGCGCGCGTTCGGCGCGGGTCTGGTGCGCCTTCAGGTGTGCTTCAAAGTTCATCCTCGTCCGGGTCCTCGCTGCCTTGCTCGTCGTCGTCGCCTTCGCGCGCCAGGGGCTCCAGCGTTTCACCGCCCGGCCCGGCGCTGAGCCGCTGCACCTTCTGCTCCGCGTCGCGCAGGGCCTGCTGGCAGGCCCGGGCCAGCGCGACCCCGCGCTCGAAGGTGCCGAGCGCCTCTTCGAGCGGCAGGTCGCCGCGCTCCATGCGCGCGACGAGCTGCTCCAGCTCGGCGAGATCGGCTTCGAAATTCGGAGTGGCGCGTTTCTTCACGGGTCGGTATCGGCGCGGCGGCGCGCCGGCACTCTACAGACGGGGCGCAGGCGGAGCAATGCAGGGCCGGGCTGCGGCAGCGTGCCGCCCGCGCCGGCTTGCTTTCGTCGAAAGCGATGGCATAGAGTGCAAGGGTGTTTAGACTCAGTCTAATACCCCGGGCCAAGGGCCGGCGAGCGGGCCGCAGAGTCCGCGCCGATGCCGACCCTCGCGGCGCGCAAGGCCGAACGATGGGCTGAAAAACCGGGATCCGGCCCCGGCCGATCCCAATAGCATCGACCTAGGAGGATCATCATGCCGTCACTGAAGGGCACCCGCACCGAAGAGAACCTGAAGGCCGCGTTCGCCGGTGAATCGCAGGCCAATCGCCGCTATCTGTATTTCGCGCAGAAGGCGGACGTCGAAGGCTACAACGACATCTCGGCGGTGTTCCGTTCGACCGCTGAAGGTGAAACCGGTCACGCGCACGGGCATCTGGAATACCTCGAGCAGGTCGGCGATCCCGCGACGGGCGAACCGATCGGCACGACCTCGCTGAACCTCAAGGCCGCGATCGCGGGCGAGACGCACGAGTACAGCGACATGTACCCCGGCATGGCCAAGGCCGCGCGCGAGGAAGGCTTCGGCGAAATCGCGGACTGGTTCGAGACGCTGGCGAAAGCCGAGCGTTCGCACGCGAACCGCTTCCAGAAGGCCCTCGATTCGATGAATTGAGGGACCGCGCACGCGGTACGCATAGACCGACGAAGCCGGGCTCGCCCGGCTTCGTCGCTTCTGATCACCCTGCGGGCAGCGCAGCCGCGCGCAGCACGCTGGACATCGAGACCACGGAGATCGGCCCATGGCGAGAGAAGGCAGTCTGGAGGCGCCGACGCGACACCCGCTCGACTGGCGCTCGGAGTCGTTCTACGACAAGGGCGCGCTGTTCGCGGAGCTCGAGCGCGTCTACGACATCTGCCACGGCTGCCGGCGCTGCGTCAGCCTGTGCAATTCGTTTCCGACCTTGTTCGATCTCGTCGACGAATCGCCGACGATGGAAGTCGACGGCGTGCAGCAGGCCGACTACTGGAAAGTCGTCGACCAGTGCTATCTCTGCGATCTCTGCTATCTGACCAAGTGTCCGTACGTGCCGCCGCACGAATGGAACGTCGATTTCCCGCACCTGATGCTGCGCGCGAAGGCGGTCAAGTTCCGCGACGGCGATCTGCCGCTGCGCGACAAGGTGCTGACCTCGACCGACGTGGTCGGCCGGATCGCGACGATCCCCGTCGTCGCGCAGGCCGTCAACGCGGTGAACGGCGCGCGGCCCGCGCGCGCGCTGCTCGCGAAGTATTTCGGCATTCACGCCGACGCGCCGCTGCCGCGCTTCGACAGCCGCACCGCGCGCAGGCGCCTCGCCGATCTGCCGGATCCGGCGGGTCCCGCGCTGCCGACGCCGGAGACGACGGGCAAGGTCGCGATCTTTCTCACCTGCTACGGCAACCGCAACGCGCCGCAGCTGGTCGAGGATCTCGTCTGCGTCCTGCGCCACAACGGCATCGAGGTCCGGATCACCGGGGACGAGGCCTGCTGCGGCATGCCGAAGCTCGAGCTCGGCGATCTCGATACCGTCGCGCGTCACAAGGAT
>JBFWSI010000465.1:0-3952 GCA_050248455.1 Gammaproteobacteria bacterium
CGCTCGCGCTCTTGCGAGCCGCACAGCGACGGCAAGTCGTCCAGGCATCAACGCCGCTTCCAGGCAGACGATCGCTTCGCTGTTCAGGCTCCGCCGATGCATTTCCGCAGAGGCCTTGAGCCGTTCGTACACTTCATCCGGGATGTTCTTCAAGGTCAGGGTCGTGGGCATCGTGATACCTCCAACGAGGTTTCCATTATGGTTCCGTAATGGTTCCCTCACAAGCCGGATTGCAAGTGAGCATCACCGACGCGCGGGGTCTCGGGCTACGAAACCGTGACGACGCGCACCAAGCCCTATTCGTAATCCGCGACCGGCGGGCAGGTGCAGATCAGGTGCTTGTCGCCGTAGACGTTGTCGATGCGCGCGACCGGCGGCCAGTACTTGTCCTCGTGCAGTTCCTCGACCGGAAAGAAGGCCTGTGCCCGCGTGTAAGGGCGCGACCAGTCCTCGGCGATCAGCAGCCGATGCGTGTGCGGCGCGTGCTTCAGCAGGTTGTCCTCGCGATCGGCGCGGCCCTGCGCGATGTCCTCGATCTCGGCGCGGATCCGGATCATCGCGTCGCAGAAGCGATCGAGCTCGCGCAGGTTCTCGCTCTCGGTCGGCTCGACCATCAGCGTGTCGGCGACCGGGAAGGACATCGTCGGCGCGTGGAAGCCGTAGTCGACGAGGCGCTTGGCGACGTCGTCGACGGTGATCCCCGTCGCGGCCTTGAGCGGGCGCAGATCGATGATGCACTCGTGCGCGACGCAGCCGTTCTTGCCGGTGTAGAGCACGGGATAGTGCGGCGACAGGCGATGCGCGACGTAGTTCGCGGCGAGGATCGCGACCATCGTCGCGCGCCGCAGGCCGTAGGCGCCCATCATCGCGATATAGGCCCAGGAGATCGTCAGGATGCTCGCCGAGCCCCACGGCGCCGCCGACACCGCGCCGATCGTGCCGGCCGCACCCGCCGCCGGATTGACGCCGCCGACCACCGGGTGATCGGGCAGGAAGGGGGCGAGATGCGCCTTGACGCCGATCGGGCCCATGCCCGGACCGCCGCCGCCGTGCGGAATCGCGAAGGTCTTGTGCAGGTTGATGTGCATGACGTCCGCGCCGATCTCGGCCGGCCGGCAGATCCCGACCAGCGCATTGAAGTTCGCGCCGTCGAGGTACACCTGTCCGCCGTGCGCATGCACGATCTCGCAGATCTCGCGCACGCGCTCCTCGAACACGCCGTGCGTCGAGGGGAAGGTCAGCATCTGCGCGGCGTGGGCCGGCGCTTGCTGCGCGGCCTTGGCGGCGTGATCCTCGACGTCGAGGTTGCCGGCCTCGTCGCTGGCGACGACGACCACGCGCAGGCCGGCCATCGCCGCGCTCGCCGGGTTGGTGCCGTGGGCGGACGCCGGGATCAGGCACACGTCGCGCGCCGCCTCGCCGCGCACCGCGTGGTACTTGCGGATCACGAGCAGGCCCGCGTACTCGCCCTGCGAGCCCGCGTTCGGCTGCAGCGAGAACGCGTCGAAGCCCGTCAGGTCGAGCAGCATGCCGGTCAGCTCCTCGAACAGCTGCTGATAGCCCTGCGCCTGATCGAGCGGCACGAAGGGATGGAGATCGGCGAACTCGCGATACGACAGCGCCTGCAGCTCGACCGCCGCGTTCAGCTTCATCGTGCAGGAGCCGAGCGGGATCATCGCGCGATCGAGCGCGATGTCGCGGCGCGCGAGCCGCCGCATGTAGCGCATCATCTCGGTCTCGGAATGGAAGCGATCGAACACCGGGTGCGTCAGGATCGCGCTCGTGCGCAGCAGGGGCTCCGGCAGGCAGTCGTCGAGGACCTCGTCCTGATCGCGGAAATCGAACTCGCCGTCCGCGTCGCGCGCGAACACGCGCCACAGCGCGCGCACGACCTCGCGATCGATCGTCTCGTCGACGCTGAGGCCGAGGTGATCGGCGTCGATGACGCGCAGGTTGATGCCGGCCTCGCGCGCCCGCGCGGCATAGTGGCGCGCGCGATTCGGCACGCGCACGGTCAGGGTATCGAAATAGGCGGTGGTCAACACTTCGAGGCCGAGGCGACGCAGGCCGGCGTCGATCAGCTGCGCATAGCGATGGACGCGGCCCGCGATCACCGCAAGCCCCTTCGGCCCGTGATAGACGGCGTAGAAGCCCGCAATCACCGCGAGCAGCACCTGCGCGGTGCAGATGTTGCTCGTCGCCTTCTCGCGCCGGATGTGCTGCTCGCGCGTCTGCAGCGCCATGCGCAGCGCGGCCTGGCCTTCGCGATCGCGCGACACGCCGATCACGCGCCCCGGCATCGAGCGCACGTAGCGCTCGCGCGTCGCGAAGTAGGCCGCGTGCGGGCCGCCGTAGCCCATCGGCACGCCGAAGCGCTGCGCGCTGCCGACGACGATGTCGGCGCCCATCTCGCCGGGCGGCTTCAGCAGCACCAGCGCGAGCGGATCGGCCGCGACGGTGACGATCACGTCCGCCGCATGGGCCGCGGCGATGAACGCACTCCAGTCGCGCACCGCACCGCTCGAGCCCGGATACTGCACGAGGGCGCCGAACCAATCGCCGTCCTGCAGCGCGGCTTCCGGCGCCGCGACGACGACCTCGATCCCGAAGTGGCGAGCGCGCGTCTTCACCACCGCAATCGTCTGCGGATGGCAGTCGGCATCGACGAGGAAACGCATGCTCGCCGGTTTCGCGAGCCGCCGCGCCATCGCCATCGCTTCCGCCGCCGCGGTCGCCTCGTCCAGCATCGAGGCGTTCGCGATCTCCATGCCGGTCAGGTCGAGCACCATCTGCTGGAAGTTCAGCAGCGCCTCGAGCCTGCCCTGGCTGATCTCGGCCTGGTAGGGCGTGTAGGCCGTGTACCAGCCGGGATTCTCGAGCACGTTGCGCTTGATGACCTCGGGCATCAGCGTGCCGTGATAGCCCATGCCGATCATCGACACGTTGACGCGGTTGCGCGCACGCATCGCATCCAGGTGCGTGAGCACGGCGCGTTCGCTGACGGTGTCGGTCAGCGCCAGCGGCGCGCGCGCGAGGATCGAGTCCGGCACCGCGCGCGCGATCAGCTCCTCGAGCGAGGCGAGGCCCAGCGCCGCCAGCATCTGCCCGATCTGCGTGCGGGTCGGGCCGAGGTGACGGCGCACGAAGTCGCCGCGCGCCTCGAGCTCCGCGAGGCTCATGCGCGTGCTCATGTTCGGCGCTCCACTCTCACAGCGTCGCGACGTAGGCCGCGTAGGCGTCGGCGTCGAGCAGGCCGTCGAGCGCGCTCGCGTCGTCGAGCTGGACGCGCAGCAGCCAGCCCTCGCCTTCCGGCGCCGAGTTGACGAGCTCGGGGCGATCGGCGAGCGCGGCATTGCTCGCGAGCACGGTGCCGCCGACCGGCAGCTTCACTTCGCCGACCGCCTTGACCGATTCGATGACGACGACGTTGCGCGCGGGATCGATCCGGCTGCCGGTTTCCGGCAGCTCGACGTAGACGATGTCGCCGAGCTGCTCCTGCGCGTACTGGGTGATGCCGAGGCTCACGCTGCCGTCCGCTTCCGCACGCAGCCATTCGTGATCGCGGGTGTATTTCAAGGTACTCATCGAAGGTTTCCTGTCAGGACTCGTGATAGCGATGCGGCACGAAGGGCAGCGCCGTGACTTCGATCGCCTCCTCGCGCTCGCGCACGGGAGCGACGAGCCGCGTGCCGGCGACGGCGAGCTCGCGCGCGACGTAGCCCATCGCGATCGGCGCATCGACGCTCGCGCCGTAGCCGCCGGAAGTCACGCGGCCGACCTTGACACCCGCTGCCGTGTGGAGCTCGGCGCCGGCGCGCACCGGCACGCGGCCCAGCGGCCGCAGGCCGACGCGCCGCTGCGGCGGCGGCGAGGTGAACTCGGCGAGGATGCGCGCGGCGCCGGGAAAGCGCGGCGCGGTGCTGCAGTCACGGTACTTGCGCGCGACGGTCCA
>JBFWSI010000466.1:0-3928 GCA_050248455.1 Gammaproteobacteria bacterium
CGCCCTTGGCCGGATCCTCCAGCCACAGCGCGACCTTGCCCGGCACGGCGAAGGCAGTGACGGCGAGGCCCAGCGACGTGCCGTCGGGCCGCGCGGGCTCGAAGCGCGCATCGGGCGCAATCGGATGACGCGCGACCAGCGCCGGGTTCAGCACGTTGAAGATCGAGTTCGCGGCGAGCACGCCGAGCACCTTCGCCGTCGCATAGAGATTGAAGGCCTGCGCTTCGCGCAAGGTCAGCAGCCCCGTGACGTGATCGACGTCGGCGTTCGTCAGCACCACGGCCTGGATCGGGCTCGCGCGCAGCGGGCCCCCGGCTTTCGGTTGCAGCACCGCGTTGTCGTTGATCTGCTGGCGCAGATCCGGCGAGGCATTGCACAGCAGCCAGTGCTCGCCGTCCGCGCTGACCGCGATCGCGGACTGCGTCCGCGCCGGCGCGGCGGCGTCGCCGCGGCGCGCGCGACGGCTGTTCGGATGATTGCAGTTCCACTGCGGATAGCCGCCGCCGGCCGCGGATCCGAGCACTCTTATCTGCATCGTCAGGCCTCTCCCGTACGCTCGGCCGCGATACCCGAGGTATTGCGCGCGACCCAGCGCTCGCCGTCCGGCGTCGTTTCCTTCTTCCAGAACGGCGCCTTCGATTTCAGGTCTTCCATGATGTGCCGGCACGCGGTGAAGGCTTCCGCGCGATGCGCGGACCAGGCCGCGACGAGCACGATCGGATCGCCCGGTTCGAGACGGCCGACGCGGTGGAGCACCAGCGTGTCGAGCAGCGCCCAGCGCGCACGGGCCTCGGCGCAGATCGCCTCCAGGTGACGCTCGGTCATGCCGGGATAGTGTTCCAGCGTCATCGTGCCGATCGCGTCTCCTTCGTTCAGATCGCGCATCGTGCCGACGAAGCTCGCGCAGGCGCCGAAGCCGCCGCGCGAGGGGAAGCGCGAGCGCTCGTAGGCCGCGAGCTCGGCCCAGGGATCGAAAGCCGCGTCGCGGATGAAGACGCTCACGCCGCGCCGCCCGTGACCGGCGGGAAGAAGGCGATTTCGTCGCCGGGCGCGACGCGTGTATCCGCGCCGCAGTAGTCCATGTTGCGCGCACACAGCACCCGCGCGGGCAAGGCGGGCTCGCCCGTGACCGCCGTCCACACTGCCTGCACCGTCATGTCCGGCGCGAACGGCAGCTCGCGCTCACGCCAGCCGCGCGCGTCGGCCAGCGCGGCGAACAGGCGGACGCGAATGACGGCGGCGTGGACTAGGGGCTGGTTCACCGTGACGGCCTTGCGTTGCGTGGGCTAGAGTGGCCTTGATTCTAACGCAGCCCCGCAGCGGGCGGCAGTTATCGGAGCAGCCGCGGATGTCCAAGCAACTGACTCACTTCAATGCCCAGGGCGACGCCCACATGGTCGACGTCGGCGACAAGCCCGTCACGAAACGCCGCGCCCGTGCCGAGGGCAGCATCGTGATGGCGCCCGAGACGCTCGCGATGGTGCAGCTCGGCCAGCACGAGAAGGGCGACGTGCTCGGCATCGCGCGCGTCGCCGGCATCATGGGCGCGAAGCGCACGGCGGAGCTGGTGCCGCTGTGCCATCCGCTGGCGCTGACCGCGATCGAGATCGAGTTCGAGTGCCAGCGCGAGGAGCACCGCATCCGCTGCGCGGCGACGGTCGAGACGCGCGGCCAGACCGGCGTCGAGATGGAGGCGCTGACCGCCGTGCAGGTCGCGCTGCTGACCGTCTACGACATGTGCAAGGCCATCGATCGCGGCATGACGATGACAGACATTCGCCTGCGCGAGAAATCCGGCGGCCGCAGCGGCGACTGGCAGCGCCAGGACTAACCGCGCGTCCACCGCGCGGCCGGCAATCGTCGCGCGCCGTCCTACTCGGGCGCATCGCGCGCGCCTGCTGTGCCGAAACCCCGCCTCTCCTAAGTTCCCGTCGAACCGCCGTGCCGCGCGGCCGGGCGGAGCACTTCGACAAGAACCCATTCACGGAAGAAATCATGACTACCACGACGAAGACGAAGCCGCGCAGCGGCAAGGCACAGGCAGACCACGGCACCGACGCGATCGCGCTGCTGAAGGCCGATCACCGCGCCGTGCGCAAGCTGTTCGAGGACTACGAAGCGCTGGCGAAGAGCGACGGCGACGCGACGGAACGCCAGGCGCTGGCGGCGCGCATCTGCACCGAGATCAGCATCCACGCGCAGATCGAGGAGGAGCTGTTCTATCCGGCCTTGCGTGAAGCGGTCGAGGAACAGGATCTGCTCGACGAAGCCGAGGTCGAGCACAGCACGGCGCGCGAGCTGATCGGGCAGATCGAGAGCATGGAGCCCGGCGAGGAGCTCTACGACGCGAAAGTGACCGTGCTCGGCGAGTACGTGAACCATCACGTCGAGGAAGAGGAAAAGGAGATCTTCAAGCTCGCGAAGAAGAGCGATCTCGATCTCGATGCGATCGGCGAGGAGCTCGCGGCACGCCGCGACGAGCTCGCGGCCCAGCTCGGCACGGACGCCGACGAGGAAGACGACGACGCCGAGCGCTAGCCGTCGGACGCCCAGGGCTCATTCGTAGCCCAGGTGCAGCGGAGCGAAACCCGGGATCTTCGCGAGTTCGCGCGCCGATCCCGGGTTACGCGCTGCGCGCTCCACCCGGGCTACGAAAGGCCGCATTCGCCGTTCTCGGGCGGCGTGCGGCCGCGAAGCGACGGCGACGTGCGACTTCGGCGCGCCGCTGGACTGCGTGCCGCCGCGGCGCGCGGCCCGAATCGTCTGCTTCTCCCGCCTGCGAGACTCCGGCATGATGCGTGCCATCGATGCCCCGCCAAAGCATGTCAGACAACGCGGGGCACGCTGCGAGACGAGGGGGAGGTCGCGCATGACACGGCCGACGGTGGTGGGGATCGGCGCATCGGCGGGCGGAGTCGAAGCGCTGCGGGACTTCTTTCGCGTGCTGCCCGGTGACACGGGCGCCGCTTTCGTCGTCGTCGTGCACCTGCCGCCGGACCGCGAGAGCAAGCTCGCGGCAATCCTCGGGCAGTGCACGAGCATGCGGGTCGTCGAGATGGCCGACGAGGATCCGCACGAGCTCGAGCCCGACGTGGTCTACGTCGTCACGCCGGATCGCACCCTCGAGATCGACGACACGCAGCTGAAGGCGACGCCCGACGCCCAGCTCCGCAATCGCCGCGCCCCCATCGATCTGTTCTTCCGCTCGCTGGCCGTCAAGCACGGCGACGGCTACGCGGTGATCCTGTCCGGCAGCGGCACGGACGGCGCCGTCGGCGCCAAGGCCGTCAAGGAGGCCGGCGGCCTCGTCCTCGTGCAGGATCCGCGCGACGCCGGGCACGAAGGCATGCCGCGCGCCGTGATCGCGAGCGGCATCGCCGACGTCATCGCGCCGGTCCCGGAACTCGCGACGCGCCTCGCCGAGCTGCTGAAGCAGCGGACGCGGCTGACGCCGCTGATCGCGCGCAACGACGGACAGGGAGCGACGGAAGACGAGGTCGAGGCCGCGCTGAAGCGCATCTTCGATCTCGTGCGCGCGCGGACGGGGCACGACTTCTCGCGCTACAAGCGCACGACGATCGTCCGCCGCACTGCGCGCCGCATGCAGCTCCAGCACTGCGAACACATCGAGCAGTATCTGCGCTACCTGCAGGAAAACCCGCAGGAAGTGCAGGCGCTGTTCGACGATCTGCTGATCTCGGTGACCACCTTCTTCCGCGATCCCGAGGCCTGGGAGGCGCTGCGCGCGAACGTCGTGCTGCCGCTGCTCGATCACCTGGAGCACAACCAGCCGATACGCGTGTGGGTGCCGGCCTGTGCGACCGGCGAGGAGGCCTACAGCCTCGCCATCCTGTTCATCGAGGAAATCACCCGGCGCAACGTGCACGTCGATCTCGTGATCTTCGCCTCCGACGTCGACGAGGGCGCG
>JBFWSI010000467.1:0-3901 GCA_050248455.1 Gammaproteobacteria bacterium
GCCGCACAGACGGCGCCGCCGCTAACGAGCTCCGTACGAATTCTTCCGGGATGCGTGCGGGGTCGGGCCGTTCGTGGCCCGCGGAAACGTTGCTGCTCGCAGCGTTTCCTCAAAGGGGAGCTTTGCAGATGACCGGCCTATCGACCGTACGGCACGCGGGCAGCACGCCCGTGCTCGACATTCCGCGCAACTACAACGCCGCCTGCGATCTGATCGAACGCAATCTCCTCGCCGGGCGCGGCGACAAGATTGCCTACATCGACGACGGCGGGCGCTACAGCTTTCGCGAGCTCGCCGCGCGCGTGAACCGCGCGAGCAATGCGCTGCGCGCGCTGGGTCTCGGCCTCGAAGATCGGATCATGGTCGCGCTGCATGACACGATCGATTTTCCCGCCGTGTTCCTCGGCGCGATCAAGGCCGGCATCGTGCCGGTCGCGACCAATACGCTGCTGAAGCCCGCCGACTACGCGTTCATGCTGAACGACTGCCGCGCGAAAGTGCTGGTCGTCTCGGCGCCGCTGTTGCCCGTGTTCGAGGAGGCCATCGCGGCGAGCCCTTTCCTCGCGCATGTCCTCGTTGCCGGCGGCGAGGCGGGCGCGGGATGCTCCAGCCTCGCCGCGCTGATGGCGGCCGCCGCGCCGGAGGCGACGACGGCGCCGACGACTTGCGACGATCCTTGTTTCTGGCTCTATTCGTCCGGCTCGACCGGCACGCCGAAGGGCACGGTGCACATCCAGTCGAGCCCGATCCATACGGCAGAGCTCTACGCGCGCGCGGTGCTCGGCCTGCGCGAGGACGACGTCGTGTTCTCCGCGGCCAAACTCTTTTTTGCGTATGGGCTCGGCAATGCGCTGTCGTTTCCGCTCGCCGTCGGCGCGACGACGGTGCTGATGGCGGAGCGACCGACCCCCGAAGCGGTGTACCAACGGCTGGTCGAGCACAAGCCGACGGTGTTCTGCGGCGTGCCGACGCTGTATGCGGGCATGCTCGCCCATGCGCCGCTGCCGCCGCGCGAGGCGCTCGCGCTGCGCGTCTGCACCTCGGCCGGTGAAGCGCTGCCGGCCGACGTCGGCCGCCGTTTCACGGCGCAGTTCGGCGTGGAAGTGCTGGACGGCATCGGCTCGACCGAGATGCTGCACATCTTTCTGTCGAACCGGCCGGGCGAAGTGCGTTACGGGACGACGGGCAAGCCCGTGCCCGGCTATCGCATCCGGCTCGTCGGCGACGACGGCCACGAAGTCGCGCCGGGCGAGCTCGGCGAGCTGCAGATCAGCGGGCCGAGCAGCGCGATCATGTACTGGAACTCGCGCGAGCGTTCGCGCGCGACCTTCGTCGGCGAATGGACGCGCGCCGGCGACAAGTACTCGATCGATGCGGACGGCTACTACGTCTACGGTGGGCGATCCGACGACATGCTGAAGGTCAGCGGGCAGTACGTCTCGCCCTTCGAGGTCGAGGCCGCGCTGACCAGTCACCCGGCCGTGCTCGAGTGCGCCGTCATCGGCGTCGAGGACGAAGAGAGGCTCACCAAGCCGAAGGCGATCGTCGTGCTCAAGCCGGGCATCGCGGAGGATCACGTAGTGCTCGCGCAGGCGCTGCAACAGGATGTGAGGGAACGTCTCGCCGCGTTCAAGTATCCGCGCTGGATCGCCTTCGTCGACGAACTCCCGAAGACGGCGACGGGCAAGATCCAGCGCTTTCGATTACGTGAGCTGGAGGACACGCGCTGACGTCCCGAAGGCAGGCGCGAGGCGGCGAATCTCCGCCGGCATGTTAAGCTGCGGTTCAAACGACGCTGACTACCGTTCGGCCAATGCCGATGCTGGTGCAGGAATGCCGACCGTGAACTTCATCCGCCCGATGGCGAGCCGCGCGCTGCGGGTCGCCAGCCTCGCTCTCGCATGCCTCTGGTCGATCGCCTTCGCCGCCGAGCTGCCGCCGACGCCGCTCGAGGTCGCGAAGTTCGCGCGCATCAGCACCTCGGCGGAAATCAGCGCCTATCTCGATGCGATCGCCGCGGTCGCACCCTTTGCGCGCAAGGAAGTCGTCGGCGCCTCGGTGCAGGGGCGCCCGATCGAAGCCCTGGTCTTCACGCATCCCGAGAGCCGCCGCGACGAGCACAGGATCAGGCTGATGATCATCGGCTCGCAGCACGGTGCGGCCGAGCCCGCCGGTGGCGAGGCGCTGATGGTCGTCGCGCGCGATCTCGCCTTCGGCGATCTGAAGCCGCTGCTGAACGACGCCGACGTCGTGCTGCTGCCGAACGCGAATCCGGACGGGCGGGATCTCGGCCGGCGCGCCAACGCGAACTGGGTCAACATCAATACCGACTTCGTGCTCGCCGAGCAGGCCGAGACGCGCGTGCTGATCGATGCGCTCGCGAAGTACCGGCCCGATGCGCTGCTGGACTCGCACGAATCCGCGATCCTGAAGCGCAAGACGCTCGCCAAGGACGGCTATCTGACCGACTTCAACGCGCAGTTCGAGATCGCGAACACGCCGGGCGTGACCGACGCGATGCGCAGGCTCACCTTGGAAGATCTGCTGCCGCCGCTCGCGCAGCGCGTGACCGAGGCCGGCCTGCCGGCGCATCGCTACATCGGGGAAATCATCAGCATCCACCAGCCGATCACGAACGGCGGATTGACCCTGCGCAACTTCCGCAATACCTCCGGCATGTCGGGCGCTGCGTCCTTTCTGGTCGAGACCAAGCTCGACTCGCGCGAGGACAGCTGGCCGACCTATCGCAACATCGCCGTGCGCGTCGAGCGCCAGCTGATCTGCCTGCGCGCCTTCCTGCAGCTGATGCACGAGCGCCGCGCCGACATCCTGGCCCAGGTAGCGCTGGCGCGGCAGGCAATGACGGGCGGAGCGATGGCGCTGTACACGGGTTATGTGCAGGACCCCGCCCATCCCAGCGTGAAGATTCCGATGCGGCGGCTCGACACGCGCGAGCTGGAGGACCTCGAGTTCCGCGATCACCGCAAGCAGATCTATGCCGACGAGATCGCATTGCCGTCGGCCCTGCTCGTCACCGCCGAGCAGCGGCGCGTCGGCGAAGTGCTCGGCAGGCATCACGTCGACTACGAGGCGCTGGTCGCGCCGCGGCGGCTCGAGGTGCTCGCCGGCCGCTATGCGGTGCAGCCGAACATCACCGAGCGCGCGAAGCTGCTGTCCGTCGAAGCGAAGACGCTGACGGCGCCGGCGGGCTCGCTGCTCGTCGACACCGCGCAAGCGAACGGCCGCGTGGCCGTGATGCTGCTGGACCCGCGCTCGACGAGCAGCCTGTTCCGCTATCCCGCGTATGCAGCGCTGGTCGAGCCCGGGCGCGAGCATTTCGTGTATCCGATACTCAAGGGCGTCGCGAAAGCACGCTGACGAAACGAGGCAGGGACGCCGAGCGTGAATTTCCAGACCCCGCTCGAAGCCAGTCGCCACCGGCGCATCTCGCAGTCCGCGGAGATCGGCGATTTCCTGAACCGGCTCGCCGCCGCGAGCGACGAGGCGAGCTGCGCCACGCTCGGCTGGTCCGTGCGCGGCCAGCCGATCCGGGCGCTGATCTGCACGCGACCCTCGCCGCGCGAGAAGCCGCGCGTGATGCTGGTCGGCTCGCATCACGGCGGCTCGGAGCCCGCGGGCGGCGAAGCGCTGATGGAGATCTCGCGCGCGCTGCTGCACGGTGACTTGCGCGATTTGCTCGACGTGCTCGACGTCATCGTCGTGCCGAACGTGAACCCGGACGGTCGCGACGAAGACTCCAGCCGCAATGCGAACGGCGTCAACCTCAACCGCGACTACGTGCTGCTGTCGCAGCCGGAGAGTCGCGCGCTGGACGCCGCCGTCCAGCGCTACCGGCCGCACGTCGTGCTCGATGCGCACGAGTCGGCGGCCCTGAAGCGCA
>JBFWSI010000468.1:0-3901 GCA_050248455.1 Gammaproteobacteria bacterium
CTCGGCTTCATCCTGATCCCCAAGGGCTTCTTCCCGTTGCAGGACATCGGCTTTCTGACCGGCTCGACGCAGGCGCGACCGGATATCTCGTTCGAGGAGATGACGCAGAAGCATCGCGCGGTGGAGCGGATCATAGCGGCTGATCCGGCGATCGCCAGGTACGCGCATGCGGTGGGCCCGACCTCCACCAACCAGCTCAATTCGGGCGGCCGCCTGTGGCTCGTGCTGAAGGATCGGGCAGACCGCGACGCCGACGCGAGCGAGGTGATCGACCGGCTGCGGCCAAAGCTCGCGCAGATTCCCGACCTGCAGGTCGTGCTGCGCGCGCAGCAGGACATCAACCTGACTGCCGGCACGCCGCGCGCGCAGTACCTGTACGTGCTGCGCGCGCAGGACAGCGAGCAGCTCAACGAGTGGACGCAGCAGCTCACGGACCGGCTCAGGGATTCGCCGAAATACATGGACGTGTCGAACGATCTGGTGCTCGGTGCCAGTGTCACGCGCGTCGCGATCGATCGCGGCGCAGCGGCGCGCTTCGGCCTGACGGCCAGCGACATCGACAATGCGCTCTACGACGCGTTCGGACAGCGCCAGATCAACGAGATCCAGACCGAAACCAACCAGTACAAGATCATCCTCGAGCTCAGCACTGCGCAACGCGGCGACGTCGAGAGCCTCGCGTACTTCCGGTTGCGCTCACCGACCAGCGGCGAGCTCGTGCCGCTTTCGGCCGTCGCGACAGTGCAGCCTCCCGAGACCGGGCTGCTGTCGATCGCACACGATGGCATGCAGCCGGCGGCGAACATCTCGTTCAACCTCGCGCCGGGCGTCGCGCTCGGTGACGCCGTGAACACGCTCAATGCGATTCGCGCCGAGATGGGCATGCCGGTGTCGGTCATCGGCACGTTCCAGGGCGCGGCGCGTGCATTCGAGGATTCGCTCGCCTCGCAGCCGCTGCTGATCCTGGCGGCGGTACTCGCCGTCTACATCATTCTCGGCGTGCTGTACGAGAGTTTCGTGCACCCGCTGACGATCCTTTCGACGCTGCCGTCGGCCGCTACCGGCGCGATTCTGCTGCTGTGGGTCAGCGGTACCGATTTCTCGATCATGGCGCTGATCGGCGCGATCCTGCTGATCGGCATCGTGAAGAAGAACGGGATCCTGATGATCGATTTCGCGCTGCACGCGCAGCACGAGCGCGGCCTCGCGCCCGAGGCGGCGATCCACGAGGCCTGCCTGACGCGGTTCCGGCCGATCCTCATGACTACGCTGGCGGCGCTGTTCGGCGCAGTGCCGCTGACGCTCGGCCTCGGCACGGGCGCGGAGCTGCGCCAGCCGCTCGGCCTGGCGATCGTGGGCGGCCTGATCCTGAGCCAGATGCTCACACTGTTCACGACCCCGGTCGTGTATCTGACGCTCGACCGGTTGCTGCGGCAGCGCAAGGCGAAATCGATGCAAACGATTGCAACAGGCGAACTGCCGATGTAGGCTCCTGCTCCAGTGCACGCCGTGCGTGACGCACGGCGCCTGTCTTTACGACAGCCTCGGGGGATCGACTATGGCCCGGTTGACTACGCCTCTTGCACTTCTGGCGATCGCGTGCGCGGGTGCGGCCCTGGCTGCCGAAGATACGTCGCCGAAGACTTCGCGACCGCACTGCACCGCGGGCGAGACGTTCGACGTGCACACGGGCAGCTGCCGCCCGCAGTCGCACACGGCGCAGCTGAAAAGCCAGAAGGATCGTCCGTACCTCATCGTGCCGCGCGAAATTCCGGCCTCCGGCACACCATACGTGCTGCATCTGGTCGAGACGCGCGACGAGATCTACGTTCCGGTAGGCGTGCGCAAGCCGGCGGGTAATGGTCCGTTCCCGGCGGTGCTCGTCGGCTCGGGTAACGGCGTCGGCGGCTTCACCCGGATCGAGACGGCGTTGTACCGTCTTGAGCCGATGATGGACGAGATGCTGAGGCGCGGCTATGTCGTTGCCTACGCGAATTATCGCAACGAGATCCCGGAGGCCTACAATGCCGGGAATCGCTCGAAGAATCTCGAGGACACGATCAGCGGCGGCGCCCGCGTGCTCAAGTCGACTGGTACGCTCGATTCCGACGACTACATCTCGCTGATCGAGCATCTGCAGAATCTGCCGTTCGTGCGTCACGGCGACGTCGGCACCATCGGCGTGTCGCACTCGGGCGAGCTACAGGCCAAGGCCGCCTCGCAGATCACCTGGGGTGGCGGCGTGCTGATCGAAGGCGCCTCCTATGAGTTTCTCGCCGTCGACACGAGCAAGGCGCCGCGCAAGGACGGCGTGATGCAGCTGGAAGATCCCGCGCTGGTCAAGAAGCTCGCGGACAAGCAGAAGGCGATGGAGCGCATCCATCGGATGAAGACGCCGTTCCTGCATCTCGGCCGCGATCGTGATCACCTGCAGGGCGTGTTCCGCACGCTGTACGACTGGATGACGGAGGCCGGCATTCCGGGCCAGACCTGGATCTCGGCCGATCACGAGACGCACGGCTACGGCCTGCTGTATCGCAGGGAAGACGGGTCGTATGCGCCCGACGAGATGCAGAAGAAGTCATTCGACCAATGGATGTCGTTCTTCGACGAGCATCTGCACAATACGGCGGCGCGCTAAACCTTCGCGGCAGGGCCGCAGGCAAGGCGCCGACCGCCTTTGTGATGTATTTCCCGGCCATGCTTTCCCCGGCTCGCGGCGTCCGCTCGTCAGCCAGCGCCTCGTCGAGCGCGACACCCCCGCACGGTACGTCCGCCGCGTCCCCGAAGTGAATGGCGGCGCCGAGGCGCTGCAGATCACGCCGGCGCCGCACGTGCTGGCCTGCGCGGCATCGTGCAGCTGCACGCCATGCGTCCGGCGCGCCAGCGATATGCAAACGATTGCATTACGGCATTGTAGTAGCGCGGTGCACGCCCCGTCAGTGTGCCGGTGCGCTTGCCAGCGATACGGGCCGGCTGTAAGGTAGCGACAGAAGCGCAATCGTTTGCAGCGCGCTTTTCTCACCCGCGAGGCTCACATGGTCGCCCGAGTATCGGAACGCAAGACGATCACCCCCGAAGACATCGATCCGCGTCACGACTGGACGCGGCCGTTAGCTGCGCCGGGCGTGATGAACGTCGATTTCGAGGAGCGCGTCGATTTTCGTCGGCTGCACCGCTATCGCCTGGCGCGCGCACGCCACGCGTTGAAAAACTCGGAGCTGGGTGCGCTGCTGGTGTTCGACAACAACAACATCCGCTATCTGACCAGCACGGCAATCGGCGAGTGGGCGCGCGACAAGATGTGCCGCTTCGCGGTGCTGGCCGGCGACGGCGAGCCGCACCTGTGGGACTTCGGCTCGGCTGCGGCGCACCACCGCATCTACGCGCCATGGCTGCAACCAATCTGCTGTCACGCCGGCATGGTCGGCCTGCGCGGCACCGTGCCGCCGGACGCCGGTCTGATCAAGCGCGCGGCGCTCGAGATCAAGGCGGTGCTGGACGAGAACGGCGTCAGCAAGATGCCGCTCGGCGTCGACGTAGTGGAGCCGCCGATGCTGTTCGAGCTGCAGCGCCTCGGCATCGACGTGCGCGATGGCCAGCAGACGCTGCTGGACGCGCGCGAGATCAAGAGCCGGGACGAGATCATGCTGCTGAACACCGCAGCATCCATGGTCGACGGCGTGTACCAGATGATCTACGAGCAGCTCAAGCCGGGCGTGCGCGAGTCCGACATCGTCGCGCGCGTCAGCAAGATGCTGTACGAGATGGGCTCGGACGACGTCGAAGCCGTGAGTGCCGTCGCTGGCGAGCGTTGCAGTCCGCATCCACATAACTTTACCGATCGGATCGTGCGCCCGGGAGACCAGGCGTTCTTCGACATCATCCAGGCGTACATGGG
>JBFWSI010000469.1:0-3900 GCA_050248455.1 Gammaproteobacteria bacterium
GATCGTCGTGTTCCTGGAGATTCATCCTTTCCAGGACGGCAACGGCCGCCTCAGCCGAGTGTTGACGACGCTGCTGCTGTTGCAGGCCGGCTATGCCTATGTGCCCTATAGTTCGCTCGAAAGCGTGATCGAGCAGAACAAGGAGGCGTACTACCTCGCGCTACGGCAGACCCAGGGCACCATTCGTACCGATGCGCCTAATTGGCAACCGTGGCTGGTGTTCTTCCTGCGCGCGCTGGAGCAGCAAGTGCGCCGGCTCGAACGCAAGATCGAACGTGAGAAACTGGTGCTCGCCGCGTTGCCGGAGCTATCGCTACAGATCGTCGAGTTCGCGCGAGAACACGGCCGCATCACCATGGGCGAAGCGCTCCGCCTGACCGGCGGTAACCGCAACACGCTCAAGGAGCATTTCCGGGCGCTGGTGAAGCAGGGACATCTGGTTCGACGTGGCAGCGGGCGGGGAAGTTGGTATGAACGGGGATAGGAGATACGGTGCGCCGTGTGATGGCCGTGCGATCCTGTTGCGCCGCTTGGCTGACGCGTGGCGATGGTCGGAGTGAACGATGACGGCAACCGATCACGCCGGCCGCCCGCATAGGCAGCATGCGGGCAAGCATCACGTGCGTATTTTCGACTTCATCGATACGGGCCATCGGATCTTGCTGCGCATGCGGGAGCGGCGGCAGCGCGGCTATCGCGTGATGGGCTATCGGCTGGACGGCGTGGGACACTCGACCTTGAATCGAGACGCATACGAGCTGAAGAACTTCGACAGGATGCGATGCGCGAGTGAAATACGGTTCAGAGCGTCGCGCATTCCTGGATGTCCTCCGATACCGAATCACTTCCCGATGCAGAAGCTCGAAAAAATATCCCCAAGCAGATCTTCCGTGGTGTAGACCCCCGTCATCTCCTCGAGCGCATGCAGCGACTGCAGGAGATCGTCGGCGGCGAGCTCGAGCTGGCCGGCGGCGCAGGCGCGACGGGCGGCGGCGATGTCGGCGGCGACTTCTTCGAGCGCGCGCAGATGGCGGGCGCGCGCGACGTAAGGCGCGTCGATCGCTTCGAGGCCGCCGCTGTGCGCGAGGATCGCGGTACGCAGCGCATCGAGGCCTGCGCCGGTGTGTGCAGAGACGGCGACGGTGGCAACGGCGGTCGGTGCGGCGAGATCGCACTTGGTCGCGACCGTCAGCACGGGCACGCCCAGCGCGGCGAGCTCTTCCGCGAGACCTCCATCATCGACGTCCGGCGCGACCAGATGCAGCGCGAGATCGCAGCGCGTGAGGCGCTGGCGCGCGCGGACTACGCCTGCGCGTTCGACCACGTCGTCGCTGTCGCGCAGACCGGCGGTGTCGTGCAGGCGCACGGCGAGGCCGTCGAGCTCGAGATCGACGCTCAGCACGTCGCGCGTCGTGCCGGGCACGTCGGTGACGATTGCGCGCTCCTCGCCGCACAGCCGGTTCAGCAAGGTCGATTTGCCGCTGTTCGGGCGGCCGACGATCGCGATGTCCACGCCTTGCGCGAGGCGGGCGCCGCGGCGCGCGTCGGTGAGCACGCGATCGACGTCCGCCGCCAGTGCGTCGAGCTGCGCGGCGACGTGCGTTTCGGTTTCGTCGCCAGGTACGTCGTCGCCGAAATCGATCAGCGCTTCGATCTGCACGCGCAGCCGCCGCAGCGCGGCGGCGAGCGCATCGACCGCCGTGGAGAATGCGCCGTCGCAGGCATTGCGCGCGGCGCGCGCCGCCTGCAGCGACGCGCTGTCGATCAAGCTCGCGACGGCTTCGGCCTGCAGCAGATCGATACGCTCGTTGAGAAAAGCGCGCGCGGTGAACTCGCCGGGCCGTGCGGCCCGCGCGCCGAGGCGATAGAGCGTCGCGAGCAATTCGCGCAAGAGCGGTGGGCTGCCGTGGAGCTGGAATTCGACGAGATCCTCGCCCGTGTAGGAAGCGGGCGCCGGGAAGAACAGGACGCTCCCGCGATCGCTCGGGCGATCTGCGTCGTCGGTGAAGGGACGGTAGTGCGCGTGACGAGGCGTCGGTGCGCGGCCGCAGATCCTGGCTGCGAGCGCCGGCGCGGCGGGCCCCGATACGCGCACTACGCCGATCGCGCCGCGGCCCGGCGCGGTGGACAGCGCCGCTATCGTGTCGCGGACGTACACGACGGCGCGCGGCGCTGCCGCTTCACGCCGCCTCGCTCTGCTTGGTGACGTACCACTGCTGCGCGATCGAGAGCACGTTGTTGACGAGCCAGTACAGCACGAGGCCGGCCGGGAAGAACGCGAAGAACACGCCGAAGGCGAGCGGCATGATCTGCATGACCTTGGCCTGGATCGGATCCAGCGGCGGCGGGTTCATCTTGCTCTGCAACCACATGCTCGCCGTCATCAGCACCGGCAGCACGAAGTAGGGATCCTTGATCGACAGATCGCGGATCCACAGCCAGAACGGCGCCTGGCGCAGCTCGACGCTCTCGAGCAGCACCCAGTACAGCGCGATGAAGACCGGAATCTGCACTACGATCGGCAGGCAGCCGCCCAGCGGGTTGATGCGCTCGGTCTTGTAGAGCTCCATCATCGCCTGGTTCATCGCCGCGCGATCGCTGCCGAAGCGCTCCTTCAGCTGCATCAGGCGCGGCTGCACCTTGCGCATCTTCGCCATCGAGCGATAGCCCGCGGCCGACAGCGGATAGAAGATGAGCTTGACCGTCACGGTGAGCAGGATGATCGCGACCCCCCAGTTCCCGAAGAAGTCGTGCAGTCTCTCCAGCCACCAGAACAGACCCTTCGCGATGAACCAGAGGCTGCCATAGTCGACCGTGAGCTCCAGGCCGGGTGCCACCGCCGGCAACACTTCCTGCAGTTTCGGGCCGGCGTAGAGGCGTGAAGCGAGGCTGCGCGTCTCGCCCGGCGGCACCGCGATCTCCGTCCCGTAATAGCCGAGGACATAGCGGTTCTCGCCGATGGCCGTCGAGTAGTAGTGCTGGGGCGCGTCGGCAGCGGGGATCAGGGCGGCGACGAAATAGTGTTCGACTAGCGCGGCCCAGCCGCCGGTGACGTCGCGATCGATCGGCTCTTCGGCGAGATCGTCGAAATCGAACTTCTCGTACTTGTTGTCCGGACTCGACAGCGCGACGCCGGTGAAGGTCGGCGTCACCGAGCGCGAGGATTTCATCTGCTGCTTCTGCAGCTGATCGTAGGGATGCGCTTTCCACACCGCGGAGGAATGATTCCGGATCTCGAATGCCTGCGTGATTTCGTAGCTGCCGCGCTTGAATACGTAGCGGCGTACCACTTCGATACCGTCCGCGTTGCGCCAGGTGAATTCGACGGGCAGCGTGTCCGCGTCGGCCGAGAGTTCGAAACGCGGGGCGGCGACGGTGTATTGCGCGTAGTGATCCGGGCCTTCGCCGTCCGTCTTCAGGCCGCTCTGCGCAACGAGCAGGCGCGTGTCGTCGTTGGCGAGCAGATCGAACAGCGGCGCGCCCTTGTCGATGCTCTGCGGATAGTGCTTGAGCGACAGCGTCCGAATCACCGCGCCGACGGTGCTGATTTCGGCATGGAACAGATCGGTGTCGACGCTGATCGTCTGGCCGGCCGGCACGGCCGAGGGTGCTGCCGGTGCCGCCGGCGGTGGAGTCGGCTGCGGGAGATCCTTGCCGGCCGCTGGATCGATGGCCGGTGCGGCGGGGGCCGCGGGCGCAGTGGCCGTCGCCGGTGCGGCCTGCTGTGGTCCGTAGTCGCGCTGCCAGGCTTCCCATAGCAGCAGAGAAATGAAACTGAGCAGGATGATGAGAATGAGGCGAATGTTGTCCATGTTCGGTCCGGCGCGTGCGGCGTCAGGAGTGTTCGGTGCGGCGGGCGCAGAACGCGATCAGACCGGGCCAGCGTCGATCGAGCGCCTT
>JBFWSI010000470.1:0-3899 GCA_050248455.1 Gammaproteobacteria bacterium
CGGCCGCGACATCGATGAACAGGGGTCCACCTACATCGTGCTGCTGCCGCTGTTCGCGCGCACGCCGGAGACGACGCCGGCGCCGGCGGTGCCGGCCCCGCTCGCGCAGGCGCTGGGCGGTCTCGCAATCTGGCTGGTGCTGAGCGAGGACGAATGCGCGGCCGTGCAGCTCGCGCTGGAGGCGGCCGGCGCGCGCGTCGAATGCCTGCGCGACGGCCAGGCGCTGCTCGCGCGCCTGCAGGCGCTGTCACCGGCGGAATGGCCGGAATGCATGGTCTACGACCTCGGCCTCGAGGACGACGACGCCTACGCGACGATCGGCGCGCTGCGCGCGCACGAACAGGCGCTCGACGTGCCGCTGCTCGCCCAGCTGCCGGCGATCGCCCTGAGCGGGCGCGTCCGGCCGCAGGACCGCATGCGCGCAATCCTCGCCGGCTTCCAGCTCCATCTCGGACGGCCCGTCAAACCCGAGGAACTGCTGCTGGCGATCGCGGGCCAGACGCGACGACGCGAAACGAGCGCGGTCGCGTGAGCACGTAGATCGGGCTGACGAAGGAAGCCCAGCAAACGATATTCGGAAACATGGATCCGATCTTCGTAGCCCGGGTGGAGCGCGCAGCGCGCAACTCGGGATCGGACTGTTCTGCGCGATGAAGATCCCGGGCTCCGCTACGCTGCACCCGGGCTACGAATACGACCTTCCTCTTTTCGCCTCCGTGTCCTCCGTGGCTATATAGCTGAGCGTAAATGCGCTCCACTGCGTGTTGTTTACCGTCATTCCCGCGCCAGCGGGAATCCACGCCTGACGAGGAGCTCGCCGTCAGGCGACTCTTCCTTTTTTTCGCGCTGAACGCCGGGGTAGTGCGTGGATGCCCGCTGGCGCGGGCATGACGTGGAGGTTCCTACACGGGATACGCTATCGAACAGTCAGTGGAGTGTATTTACGCTTCGCTATATAGATTAATCGGCCTCCCGGTGGCTACTGCGTCACGCGTCGCCGGTGGCCATCGCAGTCGGACGTCGCTCGTTCTCGAGGAGCCGCAGCATCTGCTCGACGCGCGGATCGAGCCGGCGCCGCGCGCGGAGCGTCCAGTTCAGTCCGCGCAGCGTCGCGTGCAGCACCGGCCACAGGATGTCCTGCGCCGCGGCCTCGCGCAGCGCGCGGGCGATCGAGGCGAGGGCGGCCGGCGGCGCACGGCGCAGCAGCGCGACCCAGATCGCGTTGCGCAGGAGCAGGCGACGGCGCGCCGCGGCGTCGCGGACGCTCGAGGGATAATGATGGACCGTCAGCTCCGCGCAGTAGCACAGCCGCCAGCCCGCATCCAGCAGATCGAGCGCGAGCAGCGCTTCCTCGCCGCCGATGAACAACCGCGACTCGAAGCCGCCGGCCGCGAGCACGGGTTCGCGCCTCAGCACGCAGGCACCGGCCATGAAGCCGACGAGCGAAGGGCCCGGCAGCGCGGCGCGCGGCAGCGGGCTCGCGGCCATCAGCCTGCAGGTCGGGTCCTCGACTTCGGCGGCGCCGACCAGCACGCGCGCGGCGAGCACCGCGACGTCGGGCGCGCGCTCGAACAGCGCGCAGGCCCGGGCGAGCGCGCCCGGCGCCCAGCGCGTGTCGTCGTCGCACAGCGCGACATAGGGCGTCGTCGCCGCGCGCAGGCCGACGTTGCGGCCGGCGGCGCCGCGATTCTCCGGCAGCACGATCAGGCGCACGTCGGGAAAGCGCTGGCGCAGGCGCGCCGGCGTGCCGTCGGTCGAATGGTTGTCGACGACGACGATCGCGGGCGCCTCGGGCAGCGCGCGCAGCGCGGCGACGGTGTCGATCAGACAGGCGCCGCGGTTGTAGCTCAGCACGACGACGGTAATCGGCAGTTTCATGGGCGTTACCTGCTTCGGGAGTGAGTCGGCATGGGGGCCGGCGTTCATGCGGCGCGCGCCGCGCCGGCGGCGAGACGCCAGCACGCTTCGGGGGCGAGCAGATCGGCATGTCCCGGCCCGCCGGGCCGGGCCAGCGCACGCAGCTGGCTGCCGTAGCAGCGCACCGCGCCGTGCTTCGGGCTGTCGGCTTCGCTGCTCAGGAACAGCCACGGCACCGCGCGCACGCCACGCGCCTCGAGTGCGGCGAGGCGCGCGGGCAGGAGGCCTGGAAGGCGCCGGTAGAGCGCGTCTTCGTAGGCCAGCCAGTCGCGCGTGGGGCGCGCGTCCAGCGCCGCGATCGCCGCCTCGTGCGCGAGCGCGTGATCGCGATGGAACAGCCCAAACGGAATCGCGACCGCGTCCGGCGCATGCGCGTCGATCAGCGCGATCAGCGCCGCCGTCACTTCCTCGCGCGTCGCCGACGTCCGCTCGCCGTACTGATCGTCGGTGAACCTCAGCCAGTGCGCTTCGGCGCCGAGCCGGCGCAGCGCGGCCGCGTCCTCGCCGCGCCGGCACGCGAGCGCCTCGAGCGCGCAGGCATACCCGGCGTCGCGATCCCAGTCGGTCTGCATCTCGGGATCGCGCGGCAATCCGGCGAAGACGGTGACGCACAGCGCGCCCGGCATCCGCCGCATCAGCTCGCCGCAGCCGAAGACCGCGTCGTCGAGATGCGGCGAGACGACGAGCAGCCGCGAAGGGCGCGTCATGCGCGCGCCTCCATGCACAGGCTTTCGCGCGGCCGGTTGTCCAGGCTCGCGAGCAGCGCGTCCGCGCTGCCGCTTTCCCCGAAGGCGCGGCGTCGGACGTCGATGAAACCGACGCCCGCCAGCCATTCGGTAAGAAAATCCTGCGTCATCGGCGTGCGCACCGATCCGTACCAGATCATCTGCGTCACGAGCTTCGCGCCGATGCTGCGCGCTTCGTCGTCGCGCACGTAGAAATATCCGTGATCGCGCGCGCGGTAGGCGACCAATGCGCGATCGAGATCGGGCACCAGCACCCGCAGCCAGCCGCCCGGCACGAGGATGCGCCGACATTCGGCGAGTGCCGGCGCGAGCGCGCGCCAGTCGAGATCCTGCAGCAGGTGCACGGCCACGACGGCGTCGACGCTGCCGTCGGCAAACGGCAGGCCCTGCGCGAGATCGCAGCACACGTCGACTCCCGGCCCCATGCGCCTATCGCAATTGATGAAGCCCGCGGCCGGCATCGGTCCACAACCGAGATTGAGCCGCCTCGCCGCCGACGCAACGTCAGAAGCGACCGGCATAGACCGCGCAGCCGCGACAGATATCCGGAGGCTCGTCGCCCGCGAGCCGCAGGCGAAACGCCTGGTAGGCCGGGTTGCGCCAGACGCGCGCGACGCCTGAAACCGCCATGTTGCCGAAGTTGACGCGATCCGGGGTCGCGACCATGCAGCAGGGCATCGCCTCGCCGCGGTAGCTCACATAGGCGCCGCGCCACGGCCAGTCGCAGCCGCGAGGACGCGCGGCGGGATATTCGGCCGGCAGCCGCAGCGTCACGCCGGTCCGTGCGGCCGCACGCCGCGCGGCGTCGAAACTCGCCGCAACGGCGGCTTCGTCCTCCGGACCGGGCGCCTGGGCAGTGACGAACGCACGCATCGGCGCATAGCGCGCCGGCAGCGCGTGCTCGTCGAAATCGTGCGCCAGCCGCTGCACCGACACGGCGGGCACGCCGAGACGCGCGGCGAGCTCGACCAGCGCGGCGAACTCGTGCAGGTTCGCCCGCATCATCACCGCGACGAACTCGATCCCGGGTCCCTGCCCCGTGCGCGCTTTCGCCTCGAGCAGGCGTTCGAGGCCGCGCATCAGGCGACCGTAGCGCGCCCCGACGCGGATCCACTCGTAGCAGGCGGGCGAGGCCGCGTCGATCGACACGTGCAGGCGGGCGAGCCCGCTCGCGACACATTCTGCGGCCCGGCGGGCGCTCATCAGCGTGAGATTCGAATTGGTCGACACGCGGAT
>JBFWSI010000471.1:0-3893 GCA_050248455.1 Gammaproteobacteria bacterium
GTTCGAGCTCGCGAGCTCGAGGCGGCCGGCATCGAGCGCAACCGGAATCCGCGCGTAACGCGTGCCCGCCGCGCCGTCGCGCAGCGCCACGTCGAGCGCGGCCACGGCGCCCGACACGTCGATCGTCGAGCCCGCCATGCCGACGACATAGCCCTCGGACGCTTGCAGGCTCACCGTGCCGCCGGCATGGCGTGCGAGCTGCGTGATCCGGCCCGTCTCGTCGACCGGCGCCGCGACGGCGACGGCGCTCGCATCGAGCCGCGCCGTCGGCGTCAGCCAGATCGCGCGGCCCGCGTCATAGCCAAAGTCCGTGTTGACGGCGAGCTCGGCTGCGATCGTGCCGCCCGGCGCGCGCAGCTCGCCGGCGACGACGATGGGCACGTCGGCCTCGAGCGCGATCGCGCCGCCCGGCGTCACGGCCAGCCGCGCGCCGCTGCCGATGCGCAGCAGATCGTCGTTGGTCGGCGCCAGCGACTGACTGGCCCGGAAAGGATCGGCGGACAGCGACAGGCGCGTCGCCTGCCGATACACCGGGTGCAACAGCTCGACGCGCGTGAAATCCGCGAGCGGCGTACCGGTCGGCGGCAGGGTGCCGCCGGCGGCCAGCGCACGGGCGCCGCCGTTCATGCGCACGAGATTGCGCGCGGCGAGCTCGAGACGCGTGTCGTCGGCGACGGTGAGGCCGCGCTCGTTGCTCGCGAGCTCGATTGCGCCGAAGCCCGCATCGCTGAACAGCGCGAGCGGCAGCTGCCAGGTGCCGCGCTCGCCGTCGCCCGCGCCGCCGATTCGGATTTCGGGCAGCTCGGCGCTGAAGCTCGACACGCTCGCGGCCTGGAAGGTATGCGCGCGCAGCGTCGCCGCGATGCTCACCTCCGGCGAGCGCGCCGCAAGCTGGGGATCGACCTGCGCGGTGAGCGCGATGCGCCCACCGGCGCCGGGCGTGATCGCGCCGTCGACGTCGGCCAGTGCACCGGCCGTGACGTCCAGCGTGCTGCCCGCGGCGAGCAGCAGATCGCCGTGGCTGTCGAGCGCGATGCGCCCGCCGTCGATCCAGCGCGCATCGCGCTGCGCCGGCGTCGTGCCCGGACGCGCGTCGCGCACCCAGCCGCCGCCGACGTCGATGCTCGCGCCCGGCGCGAGCGTCAGCACGCCGCGGCCATCGTCGAAGCCGACGCCTGCGCTCAGCGACACGCTGCCGGACTGCGCGCGCAGCGTGCCGCCGATCTTCACCGCGCCGGCGGCGGCGACGTCCAGCGTCCCGCCGGCGCCGAGATCGAGCGTCGCGCCCGCGGCGAGCTCGAGCGCGGCGAGCCCGAAGGTATAGGACTGCACGCCGACGGCGTCGAACGGCAGGCCCGTGCGATCGATCACCAACGCATCGCCGACCGCGGACAGGCTCACGCGGCCGCCGCGCGCGAGCTCCTCCCACGGACGTGCATAGCCGCCGTCGGCGCCGGGCGCACGATACTGGTGGAGGCCTGCGCTCGTGCGGGCCAGGAGCTGGCCGGCGACGCTCGCGTGCAGTGCCTCGATGTCGATGCTGCCCGCGTCCTTGCCTTCGACATAGCCGGGCTCGAAGCTCCGCAGGCTGCCGCGCATGCCGGCGCCGAAGGGATTGAAGTACTGCGTCGTCTGCCCGCCCCATTTGCGGTGCGTGTACTCGAGGACGTCGAGCACGCCGTCGTAGCGCAGCAGCGGATCGGCGTCCGCGATGTCGACGAGCCGTCCCTGGAAGATCAGCCGCGTGGTGTCGAGGAAGCCCGCCTCGTACTCGACGCTGCCGCCGCTGACGTTCAGCGTCGCGCCGGCCTCGACGGTCACGGATTCGAAGGCCTTGAGCACGATGCTGCCGCCGGGAGTCGCGCGCTCGGCGCCGCTGCGCTGGAGATTGGCGAGACCCGCCTGCAGGTTCGCGATCTTCGGCAGCGGCTTGCGCACGTCGAAGCTGAGCTTCTTGCCGAACAGCACGCCGTCGCGCTGCACCGGCGAGCCCGCGAGCTCGTTGCCGCGCACTTCGACGGTCGCGACGTTGCGCGACATCGGAACCTTCACCCTGGCGACGCCGCTCGCATCCAGCGTCGCGCCGCTGCCGATGTGCAGCGTTCCTGCCGTCGCCGTGCCCAACGCCGCCGGCGCGTCGTCGGCATCGATGCGGATGCGACCGCCGGTCGCGCGGATCGTCGCGCTGCCTGCGACCGTCACGTCGCGACCGTCGATCGCGATCAGCGAGGAGCGCGTCTCCTGATCGTCGATCGCGGTGCCCGTGTCGTCGGGATCAGTGATCACTTCGGTCGTGCTGCCGCTCGCGAGCGTCACCGTGCCGGCGCGCGAAGGCAGCGGGATCTGCCGGCCGTCGGTCGGCAGCACCTGCGTCACGCGATCGCGCGCCTGCAGGCGGATCGAGCCGTTGACGTCGACGGCCGTCGTCGCGCGCAGCACGCCGCGCTGGTTCACGGTGAGGCCGGCGAGCGTGATCGAGCCCCGCCGCGCGAGGATGTTGCCGAGGTTCTCGACCGTGCCGCCTTCGCCGAGCTCGACGCCGAGCCCGCGCAGATCCGGATCGTCGGGGAAGAACAGGTACACCTCGTCCTTCGCCGCGGCGAGGATCACCTGGCCACCCGCGCCGCTCGCTTCGATCGCGCCCGCGTTCTTCACTTCGCCGCCGACGAGGATGACGCGACCGTTCTCCTGCGCGGTGATCCGCGCGCCGCCCTGCACCTCCACCGTGCCGGGTGTCGCGCCCGTCGCGTTCCGCAGCGGCGGCAAGCGCGTCTGCTGGACCGCGTTGCTGAGCCCGATCTGCTCGAAGAGATTCGTGATGGCCGGGTTGAGATCGATCGACGAAGCCAGCAGCGTGTTGACGTCGACCTTCGCGCCCGGGCCGAACACGAGGCCGTTCTGGTTGATCAGGTACACCTGGCCGTTCGCGCGCAGCGCGCCCTGGATGCGCGAGGGATCGGCCTGGAAGATGCGGTTCAGCGCGACCGCGCTGCTCGAGGGTTGCTGGAATTCGACCGTATTGCCGGCGCCGACGTTGAAGCTCGCCCAGTTGAAGGTCTCGTTCTGCAGCGCCTGCTTGACCACCGCGCTCGGCCCGTTGACGAGATACTCGCTGGTCGAGCCCGCGGCGCGCCACGTGAACTGTTGCGCGCCGGCCGTGCAGGCCGGCGCGCAGGGCACGGGCAGCTCCGCGTGCGCCGGACCGCCGAGCCCGAACAGCGACCACAGGCTGGCCGCGATCAGGGTCGGCCGCGGCGGCAGTCTGTGATGACGAAGGCGACGGGATGGACGCGCTGCGATCATGATCAGAACTCGTAGCCGAAGGAAAAATGCACGCGCGATTCGAAGGCTTCGATCTCGCTGTTCTCGATCAGCGGCACCGCCCAGTCGATGCGCGAGCTGAGCCCGTGCAGCGCATTCATCCGCAGGCCGAGACCCGTGGATGCGAGCGAGAGCGCCTCGTCCTGGCCCGGCAGCGGATCGACGATGCGGCCATGGCCCGCCTCGACGAAGCCGACGAGCCTCAAGCCCGTCAGCCAGGCCGACTCGAGATCGCCGATCAGCGACGGCGAGGCAAGCTCGAGGCGGCCCGTCACGCCCTGATCGACGAGGCCCTGCGTCGCGAAGTAGCCGCGCACGTCGCCGGCGCCGCCGAGGCTGAACTGTTCGTTGCCGATGATGGGCCCCGACGATACCTGGCCCGCGAACTCGACGAGCAGCTGCGCGCCGGGCCACAGGTTGCCGGGCAATGCGCCTTCCCAGGCGCCGTCGCCGCGCAGGTACACGTAGTTCGGCTTGGCCTGGAAGCGCTTGTTGGTGAACTCCTTCAAGGTGTTGCCGAGGCCGCGCACGCCGAAGTTGCCGTCGAGGTTGAAGCGTATCGTGCGCGCCTC
>JBFWSI010000472.1:0-3890 GCA_050248455.1 Gammaproteobacteria bacterium
CGAGGTCGTCGCCACGAGTGACGACTCATGGACTGCAGACGAGACCGTTATGACGCCGAACGAGGCGCCGGGGGAAAGCCTCGGTTTCATTCATTTCGTCGCGCACACGGACGCCGTCGGTATCGGCCTGTTCGTGGTGCTGCTGATCATGTCCGTGCTGAGCTGGACGATCATCGTCGGCCGCATGCGACGCGCCGTCGCGACGCGCCGGCGCAATCGGCTGTTCCTGCGCGAGTTCGCCGCCGCCGACGCCGCGCCGGCGCGCGCACGCGTGATCGAAACGCATGCGCCGCGCACGCCGCTGGCCCGCATCGCGCTGGCCGGACTCGGCGCCGCGCAGGAATCGGCGGCGCAGCTCCAGATCAGCCTTCAGCATCGTCTCGACGACGAGGTCGCGGGACTCGAATCCGGCCAGACGACGCTCGCGTCGATCGCGTCCAGCGCGCCGTTCGTCGGTCTGTTCGGCACCGTGTGGGGGATTTACCACGCGTTGATCAAGATCGCGGCCACCGGCCAGACTTCCCTGGATCAGGTCGCGGGCCCGATCGGCGAGGCGCTGATCATGACGGCATGCGGCCTCGCGGTCGCGATTCCCGCCGGCCTCGCCTACAACGCCTTCCAGCGTCAGATCCGACTGCAGATCGCGCAGCTCGAGAAGTTCGCCGACGAGTGCACGTGGCGCGCTGCGCCGACGGTGGGCGCGTCATGATCCGCGCGAGCGTGCGCAATGCGCGCGAACAGGCCAACGCGGAAATCAACATGGTGCCGCTGATCGACATCATGCTGGTGCTCGTGATCGTGCTGCTCGTGACGGCACCGCTGCTGACGCATGCGGTGAAGATCGATCTGCCGAAGGCCGCGAGCACGCCGAACAAGATCGAAGCGCAGACCATCACGCTGTCGATCGACGCCGTCGGCGCCCTGCACTGGAATCGCGACAAGCTGCCGTGGAAAGCGCTCGCGCCGCGCCTCGACGACCTGCGCGAGGTCTCGCCCGAACCCGAGATCCACATCCGCGCCGACGGCAACACGCCCTATCGCAAGGTCGTGCGCGTGATGACGGCGGTGTCGGCGGCGGGCCTGACACGCATCGGTTTCGTCACGGATCCGACGGAGCGGCGCTGACATGGAGCTCGCCGTCCCTCGCCAACTCGGTCCGCTCGATCTCGGCAGCGTCGTGCTGCTGCACCTCGCGGTGCTCGCGGCGCTGCTCGTCGTGCGCATCGAACCGGCGCCCGTCAGTGCGACGGCGCCGATCATGGCGCAGATCGTCCAGGCCCCCATGGCCGCGCCCGCCGAGCCGCGCGCGCAGCCGCCGAAGCACCTGCCGCCGCTCGCGATGCGCACGCCGCCGCGCCGGCAGCCGACGAAGGTGCAGGAGACGCCGCAGCCGACGAAAGCGAAGGCGAAGCCCCTGACGAGCAGCACGCCGCGCGCCGTGCGCGAGGTCGCGACCGCGCCGCCGAAACGCGCCGTCGCGCGCCCGCAAGCGCAGCCTCGCATCGCGCCGCCGCCGCCTCCCGCGCCGGCGCCCGTCGAGCAGGCCGCCGTTGCGGTGCCGACGCCGCCGGCGCCGTCCCGGGCCGTTGCCTCCGCACCTGCCGTCGCCTCGTCGGCGGCGGCCACGGCGCCGACGGCGGCACCGGAACGCACGGCCGGCAGCACGGGCTCGCCGCAAGACAACCGCGCGTATTTCACCGCACTGCTGCAGCAGCTGAACCGTTTCAAGGTCTATCCGCCGGCGATGCGCAAGGCGAAGATCGAGGGCCGCGTCGTGCTCAAGTTCACGATCGACGCGCAGGGCCGAGTGACCTTTTCCGACGTGCAGAAGACCTCCGGGCACGTCGCGCTCGACGATGCGGCCGAGCGCATGCTCGCGCGCGCGAGCCCGCTGCCGGCGATACCGCCGTCGATGGGCAAGAGCAGCCTGACCTTGTCCGTACCGATCGAATATTCGCTGCTGACCGATCGTTAGCGCAGCGGGCGCACAGAACAACAGACCGTTCGAGGGTAGTAGCCGCCGCCAGACCCCGAAACAAACTAGGGAGAAAGCGATGACTACGTCCGTCAAGAAACCCCGCTCGCTGCGCGGGCAGATCCGTTCCCCGCACGCCGAACTGCGCCGCACGGCGCTCGCGCTCGGCCTGAGCTCCGTCGTGATCACGCCGCAGGTGATGGCCGCGGAAGGCGGCGAGGTGGTCGATCTCGACACCATATCGATCCAGGATCGCACGCTGGACACCAATCCCTACGCCGAGCCGGGCGCACCGTACAAGGCGAAGAAATCGGGCGATTCGCGCTATCGCAAGGACATCGCGGACACGCCGAAGAACATCCAGGTCCTCACCAAGAAGCAGATCGAGGATTCCGGCTACACCGATCTGCGCGAAATCCTCGACACTCAGCCCGGCATCACGCTCGGCACCGGCGAGAACGGCAACGCCTTCGGCGATCGCTACATCATCCGCGGCCAGGAAGCGCGCAGCGACGTGTTCGTCGACGGCCTGCGCGATCCCGGCATGAGCATCCGCGAGAGCTTCGCGGTCGAGCAGGTCGAAATCTCCAAGGGACCGGATTCGAGTTTCGGCGGTCGCGGCACGACGGGCGGCGCGATCAACTCGATCACCAAGCAGGCGAGCCGCGACTACAACTTCACGAAGCTGTCGGCCGCCGTCGGCACCGACGATCACCATCGCACGACGATCGACGTCAACCAGCCGCTGGGCGAGGACTTCGCGGTGCGCGGCAATTTCCTGCACGCCTACGAGGACGTGCCCGATCGCGATCCGGCCGATCGCGAGCGCATCGGCCTCGCGCTGTCCGGCCTCTACGAGCCGAACGCGAAGTTCTCCGCGCTGCTCGACGTCTACGTGTTGCGCGCCGAGGACACGCCCGATCTCGGCTTCTTCCTCACCGGCAACGTCGCCACCGGCGATCGCGAGCCGGCGACGAACATCCCGGTCTACGCGCAGGAGAACGACTTCCTGAGCTCCGACATCGACACGATCACGGCGCGGCTCTCGTACGCCTTCGATCCGACGCTGCGCCTGAGCAACGCGACGCGCCTCGGCCAGGCGGCGAACCGCTACGTCGCGACGGGCGCGCGCTTCGGCAACACCGATCGCACGAATCCGGGCGGCGCGTATCGCGCCATCACGCTCAGCACGCACCAGGGCTGGCAGGACATCGACTACCTCGCGAACCAGACCAACCTGTTCGTCGATCGCACGCTGTTCGGCATGCTCCACCAGCTCAACTTCGGCATCGAGTACACCGATCACAAGGCGCTGAACGGCGTGTTCAACGTCGCCAACACCTCCAACTGCAGATTGCCGGACGGCAACGATCCCGGCACCGCGCCGGACAACGGCTTCTGCGCGACGCAGGCGAACGGCGGCCCGGTGCCGAACATCAACGGCTTCATGCAGCGCGTGATCGCGAAGGGCCCCTACGACAGCGACTGGCACATCGAGACCGTGTCCTATTCGATCATGGACACCATCGACATCACCGAGCGCTGGGCAGCGTTCGGTGGCGTGCGGCACGACGATTACACCTACGACCTGCTCACGCGCAGCAACGCCGGCGTGGAGCGTCACTTCGACCTGGACGATTCGACCTGGAGCTACCACGCCGGCCTGACCTTCAAGTTCCTGCCGTACGCGAACGTCTACTTCGCGTATGCGACTGCGACCGACATCAACGGCGGCGAATCGGACGTCGGCACCAGCGGTGCCTACGGCGGTCTCGCGGTGGCGCCGGACGGCGAGTACAGCGGAGCGCCGGAGGAAACCGAGAGCTTCGAATTCGGCACCAAGTGGAACTTGTTCGATCAGAAGCTGCTCGCGACGGCGGCGATCTTCCGCATCAACAAGGACGAGGTGTTCGAG
>JBFWSI010000473.1:0-3889 GCA_050248455.1 Gammaproteobacteria bacterium
CGGCGACGAGCTCGAGCAACTCGGCAGTGCCTTCAACGGCATGGCCGAGCGCCTGCGCCGCAATGCCGACTTCCAGTCGGTGCTCGCTGCGATCGATCGCGATGCGCTGAACAGTCACGATCCGGCGAGCACGGTGGCGGCCCTGCTGCGCGGTCTCGGTCGCCTCGTGCGCCTGGACTGGGCCTGTGTCTGGTTTCATGACGGGCGCGCAAACCGGTTCCTGATGATGGTGCAGGATGCCCCGGATGCCGCGCCGCGCACGCTGAGCATGCGGGAGCTCTCGGTCGCGGAGCGGGTGCAGCTGCTGTCCGCCGACGGCTGGCACGAAGTGCCGGCCGAGCTCGCGGCCGCGCGCAGTGCAGACGGCCGCGTGATCGAAACGGTCTATGCGGTGCCGCTCACCGTCGATTCGCGCGCCGAGGCCGCGGTGTGGATCGCGCCGCCGCGCGGCCTCGCGTTCACCGCTGCCGACGAGCACCTGCTGCGCGAGCTCGCGGCGCGCCTCGGCGTCGCGCTGGTCAGCTTCGCGGCGCAGGAAGAGCTCTTTCGCGAGGCACACTTCGATACGCTCACCGGCTTGCCGAACCGGCGCTTCTTCCGCGACATGCTGGAAGCCGCGCTAGCGCGGGCGTCGTGCGACGCGCACTGCATCGGACTGCTGTTCGTCGATCTCGACGACTTCAAGTACGTCAACGACTCGCTCGGCCATGTCACCGGCGACAAGCTGCTCAAGTCGGTGGCAGGCACGCTGAAGCGCACGACGCGCGAGGGCGACCTCGTCGCCCGCCTCGGCGGCGACGAATTCGTCGTCGTATTGAACGGCTTGCCTGCCGACGAGGCCGCAGCCTCGTCGCAGGTGTCGCTGATCGCGGAGAAAATCATCGCCGAGCTGCGCAGGCCCGTGACGCTAGACGGCCTGGATCTCCTGGTACGCGCCAGCATCGGCGGCGCTCTGCATCCGCGCGACGGCGCCACGACCGACGAACTGCTGCGGGCGGCGGACGCCGCGATGTACTCGGCGAAGGAAGCGGCGCGCGGCGGCTTCGCCTTCTTCTCGCAGGCGATGAAGGCACAGGCGACGCACCGGGTCGCGCTGCTGGCCGAGCTCGTGCGCGGCGTCGAGCGCGAGGAATTCGTCCTCCACTACCAGCCGCAGGTCTCGACGACCGACGGCAGCGTCATCGGCTGCGAGGCGCTCCTGCGCTGGCAGCATCCGACGCGCGGCCTGCTTGGCCCCGGCGAGTTCCTCGCCGAAGCCGAGGCGACGGGCCTGATCGGCGAGATCGGTGCGAGCGTGCTGCGCCGGGCGACGCGCCAGCTCGCCGCGTGGCACGAGCTCGGCTTCACCGAGCTGTCGATGTCGGTGAACGTCTCGGCGCGGCAGTTCGACGATCCGCACCTCGTCACGATGGTCTCGAATCTCCTCGAGGACGTCGGGATCCCCGCCTCGACGGTGGAGCTGGAGATCACCGAATCCGTGGCCTGCCGGCGCCTCGATCACACCATCGACATCATGTCGCAGCTGTCGGCGCTGGGCGTGCGCCTCGCGATCGACGACTTCGGCACCGGTCATTCGTCCCTGAGCTACCTCCAGCGCATGCCGCTGCACACGCTGAAGGTCGATCGTTCCTTCGTCGTCGAGATCGGCGTGTCCCGCCGCGGCGAGAGCATCGTCGACGCCGTGCTCGCGCTCGGCAAATGCCTCAGCCTCGACATCGTCGCCGAAGGCGTCGAGACCCCCGCGCAGTACGCCTATCTCGCCGAGCGCGGCTGCGATCTGATCCAGGGCTGGCTCTACCGCCCGGCGCTGCCGCCGCTGAAGTTCCTCGAGTACGTGATCGAACGCCGCGCGCTCGCCCGCGAGACCGCGGCGAAGGCGATGCCGCGCGCGCTGCGCGAAGCCGCCGACTGAGCGCGGACACGGCGCGCCCCGCGCCGTCGATGCGCGACGCATGCGATACTGGCGGCCCGTCCGCAGTCGTCCTCGCCCATGCCCGACACGTTCGACTTCTTCGTCACCGCGCCGCGCGGCACGGCCGACCTGCTGCTCGCCGAGCTGACGGAGTTCGGCGCGATCGAGGCACGCGAGCGCATCGGCGGCGTCGCCTGTCGCGGCGGGCTCGAGCTCGCGTACCGGGCGCTGTGGTGGTCGCGCGTCGCGAACCGCGTGCTGCTCGTGCTCGCGCGCTTTCCGGCCGTCGACGGCGATGCGCTGTACGCGGGCGTGCGCACGGTCGACTGGGCGGCGCAGCTCGACGTCGAGGGCACGCTCGCCGTCGACGCCGTGACGAACCGCTCGACGCTGACGCACAGCCACTTCGTCGCGCAGCGGACCAAGGATGCGATCGTCGATGCGCTGCGCAGCCCCGACGGCCGCCGACCTGCGGTCGACACTGCGCATCCCGATCTCCGCCTCAACGTCTACCTCGATCGCGACGAGGCCCAGCTCGCGCTCGATCTCGCCGGCGAGAGCCTGCATCGGCGCGGCTATCGCGCGAGCCAGGGCGCGGCGCCGCTGAAGGAGAACCTCGCCGCGGCGCTGCTGCTGCGCGCGGGCTGGCCGGCGCTCGCGGCCGCGGGCAAGCCGCTGGTCGATCCGATGTGCGGGGCCGGCACCTTGCCGATCGAGGCGGCGCTGATCGCGGGCGACGTCGCGCCGGGACTGCTGCGCGGCGACGTCGCCTGCATGCGCTGGCGCGGCCACGATGCGGCGTTGTGGCAGCGGCTCGCGGGCGAAGCGGCCGCGCGACGCGACGCGGGCCGCGCGCGGCTGCCCGCGATCGTCGGCTACGACGCGGACGCATCGGCGATCCAGCACGCCTGGGAGAACGTCGCGCGCGCGGAGCTACGCGGCTTCGTGCACGTCGAACGGCGCGAAGTCGGCGACGCCGCGCCGCCGTCGGCCGACGTGCACAGCGGGCTCGTGATCTGCAATCCGCCCTACGGCGAGCGCCTGCAGGCGCGTGCGCGGCCACCGGAAGCGTGGATGCGCGATCCGCGACAGCGGGCACCGGCGCGTGCCGGCGCGCCGCGTGAGCACGACGAAGCGTCGCGCCGCGCCGAGCTCGTCGCGCTCTATCGCAGGCTAGGACAGGTCTTGCGCACGCGCTTCGCCGGCTGGGACGCCGCGGTGCTGACCGGCGATCCCGCGCTCGGCCTCGAGCTCGGGATCAAGGCGCGGCGCACGCACACGGTGTGGAACGGCGCGCTCGAATGCCGGTTGTTGCGCCTGCGCGTGACGCCGGAATTCCTCGCCCCGGACGTGCCGCCCGGCAGCGAGCGCATCGTGCGCGCGCTGCAGCGCGTGGCGAAGCGCGAGACGCCGTCGGCGGGCGGGGCAATGTTCGCGAACCGCCTGCGCAAGAACCTGCAGTCGATCGGGCGCTGGGCGCGGCGCGCCGGGATCTCGTGCTATCGGCTCTACGACGCCGACATGCCGGAGTACGCGCTCGCGATCGACGTCTACACCGCGCACGGCGATGGCGGCGAGACGCGCTGGCTGCACGTGCAGGAGTACGCGGCGCCGGCGACCATCGACGAGGCGCGTGCCCGCGCGCGGCTCGACGACGCGCTGGCCCTGCTGCCGGAGGTGCTGGAGGTGCCGGTCGAGCGGATCGTGTTCAAGCGCCGCGAGCGCCAGCGCGGCACGGCGCAGTACGAGCGCCTCGCGACCGAAGGCAATTTCCTCGAGGTCGCCGAGGGCGGGCTGCGCTTGCTCGTCAACCTGCGCGATTACCTCGACACCGGCCTCTTCCTCGATCATCGCGCGACGCGCGCGCTGCTGCGCGCGAAATCACGCGATCGCGATGTGTTGAACCTCTTCAGCTACACGGGCACGGCGAGCGTCTATGCGGCGGCGGGCGGCGCGCGCAGCACGACCTCGGTCGAT
>JBFWSI010000474.1:0-3887 GCA_050248455.1 Gammaproteobacteria bacterium
CTCGCGCCAGGCGGCCATCACGGGGGTGAGGCTCGGGATGATCACTTCGCGGCTGAGATAGAAGGTCGTGTCCATCATGTCGAAGCGGTGGCCGTGGCAGCCGCAGGCGGCGAGGGCGGCCGGGATGTCGGGTTGCTGCATGAAACCGTAGTGACAGATCAGGCGATAGAAGCCGTGACCGAGATCGGTATATTCGATGCGCTCGCTCTCGGCGACATACGGCTTCTCCGCGGTGACGACCGTCAGCAGGAACACGCGCTCGTGCAGCACCTTGTTGTGCTTCAGGTTGTGCAGCAGCGCGCTCGGCGTGCCTTCCGCGTCGCTGGTCATGAACACTGCGGTGCCGGGTACGCGGCGGATGTCTTCTATCGACGCGAGCAGCACGGCGAGCGGCACGCTCTCTTCGCGGATGCGGCGGAAGACCTGCGTGCGGCCGCGCTTCCAGGTCATCAGCATGGTGAAGGACACGGCGGCGACGACGAGCGGAAACCAGCCGCCGTGCAGGAACTTCAGCGCGTTGGAACCGAAATAGGCGAGGTCGATCGCGATCAGCGTGCCGGCGATCGCGTGCGCCGCGAGCGGCGGCCACTTCCACAGGTAGAGCATCACGAAGCCGACGAGAATGGTGTCGATCATCATCGTGCCGGTGACGGCGATGCCGTAGGCCGCGGCGAGATTGCTCGAGGAGCCGAAGCCGACGACCAGGCTCAGCACCGCCGCGCACAGCACCCAGTTCGTGAACGGCACGTAGATCTGTCCGGCTTCGCGCCCGGAGGTGTGCACGATCGTCATGCGCGGCAGATAGCCCAGCTGCACCGACTGCCGCGCGACCGAGAAGGCGCCCGAGATCACGGCCTGCGAGGCGATCACCGTCGCGGCCGTCGCGAGCAGCACCAGCGGCGCCAGGGCCCAGGTCGGCGCGAGCAGGAAGAACGGGTTGCGGATCGCGGAAGGCTCGGCAATCAGCAGCGCGCCCTGGCCGAAGTAGTTCAGCAGCAGCGCCGGCAGCACGAAGCTGAACCAACTCATGCGGATCGGGCGACGGCCGAAGTGACCCATGTCGGTGTAGAGCGCCTCGCCGCCCGTCACGGCGAGCACCACGGTGCCGAGCGCGAAGAAGGCGGTCAGCGGGTGTTCGAGCACGAAGCCGATCGCATGCGTCGGCAGCGCGGCGGCGAGCACCGCCGGGTGCCGCGCGATGTGCACGAGGCCGAGGCCCGCGAGCGTCAGGAACCACAGGCACATGACCGGGCCGAACAGGAGGCCGACCGTCGCCGTGCCACGCTTCTGGATCGAGAACAGGGCGAGCAGGATGCCGGCCGTGACGGGAATGACGACGGGCTCGAGGCGGGGCGCGATGACCTCCAGCCCCTCGACCGCGCTGAGCACCGAGATCGCCGGCGTGATCATGCTGTCGCCGAAGAACAGCGCGGCGGCGAAGATGCCCAGTGCCGGGATCATCCATTGCTGGACGCGGCCGCGCGTGACCGAGGTGACCAGCGCCAGCAGCGCCAGGCTGCCGCCTTCGCCGCGATTGTCGGCCCGCATGATCAGCGACACGTATTTCAGCGTGACGAGCACCATGATCGACCAGAACACGAGCGACAGGATGCCGAAGACGTGGGTCGCATCGACCGGCAGCGGATGGTGACCGGCGAAGGTCTCCTTCATCGCATACAGCGGGCTGGTACCGATGTCGCCGTAGACGACGCCGATCGTGCCGAGGATCAGCCGTCGCGTGGAGGTCTCGTGTCGCATGCGCGCGGGTCGAGGGCGACGGCCGGATCAGAGGGCGCGCTGACGGTAACGGGAGCGTGGCACAATGGGCTGCATGGACTGCGACGACATACTCAAGGAAAGCATAACTCGCCACTTGCGGGACTTCACGCGTCACGCGGTGCCGGATGGCCAGGGTCAGCGCGCGGCGGTCGCGGTCGTCGTGCTCGACGAGGCCGGCGGCGCTGATCTGCCCGGGCTCGCGCCGCCGTGCGCGGATTCCGCGCGGGCCGCGCTGCTGCTGACCCGGCGCAGCGCGCAGTTGCGGCGGCATGCCGGCCAGTGGGCGCTGCCCGGTGGGCGGCTCGACATCGGTGAAGCAGCCGAGGAGGCGGCGCTGCGCGAGTTGCGTGAGGAAGTCGGGCTGCGGCTCGGCGACGCCGCGATCCTCGGTCGCCTCGACGACTATCCGACGCGCTCGGGCTTTGCGATCACGCCCGTCGTCGTATGGGCCGGGCGCATCCGGGATCTCACGCCCGATCCAGGCGAGGTCGCCTCGATCCATCGCATTCCCGTCGTCGAATTCCTGCGCGAGGACGCGCCGCTGCTCGACGCCGGTCCCGATCCGGCGCGGCCGGTGTTGCGCATGCCCGTCGCGGATTCATGGATAGCAGCGCCGACCGCCGCCGTGCTGCTGCAGTTTCGCGAAGTCTGTCTGCGCGGACGGCCGACGCGCGTCGCGCACTTCGATCAGCCCGCCTTCGCCTGGCGCTGAGCAAAGTCGGGACATTTCGTAGCTCGGGTGCAGCGAAGCGGAACCCGGGAGCCGCTGCGAGCCGAGGCGCCCGATGCCGGGTTGCGCGCCACGCGCCCCACCCGGGCTGCGGGAAGCGTGCGCCTCTTTAGGAGATTAGGCTTTCTTCGTCGGCCCGAGCTGCGATCATCGAAGCCCGAGCTCAGCCCGCGACATCCTCCAGCCCCGTCGTCTCGTCGCAGCCGAGGTGGAGGTTCATCGCCTGCACGGCGGCACCGCTCGCGCCCTTGCCGAGATTGTCGAGGCGTGCGACGAGCAGCACCTGCGAGGCGTTCGCGAACACGAAGAGATCGCAGCGATTGGTGTCGTTGCAGCCCTGTACGTCGAAATACCCTTCCTGGTAGCCCGTCGCCGCGCCGATCGGCCGCACCTGCACGTAGCGCTCGCCGGCGTAGCGCGCGGCGAGCGCGCGCTGCACGGCGGCGCCGTCGGTGCCGGGCGCGAGCTGCGAGAGATGCAACGGCACGCTGAGGGCGAGCCCCTTGTAGAAGTTCGACACCACGGGCACGAACAGCGGCCGGTGCACGAGTCCCGTGTGTGCCGCCATCTCGGGCAGGTGCTTGTGCGCGAGCGACAGCGCATAAGGCCGCGGCGCGGTGAGCTCCGGCGCGCCGGCCGTCGTGTACTGCTCGATCATCTTGCGGCCGCCGCCGGAATAACCCGTCAGCGACGTCGCCGTGAGCAGCGCATCGGCCGGCAGCAGGCCGGCATCGACCAGCGGCCGTACCAACAGGATGAAGGCCGTTGCGTGGCAGCCGGGATTCGCGATGCGCTTCGCGCGCCGCAGGGCCGTGCGCTGGTCCGGCGCGAGCTCCGGCAGGCCGTAGGTCCAATCCGGCGCCGTGCGATGCGCGGTGCTGGCGTCGATGATGCAGGTGTCCGGGTTGCTCACCAGCGACACGGCCTCGCGCGCGGCTTCGTCCGGCAGGCACAGGAAGGCGACGTCGGCGGCGTTCAGCAGGCGCGCGCGCGCGCTGCGCTCCTTGCGCTGTGCGGGATCGATGCTCAGCACCTCGAGATCGGGCCGGCGCGCGAGCAGGGCGTTGATCTGCAGCCCGGTCGTGCCTTCCTGTCCGTCGACGAATATCCGGTGTGTCATCTGTGCGTCTGCCTCGGCGGGGCCGGCAGGATAAGGGCTGCGCGCGCGTGTCGACAAGCGGAACATTGCGCGCAAGGTCTCTCTTCGCAGCCCGGATGAGCGCAGCGAATCCGGGGCGTGCCATCCGGAACGCCGATTATTGAGCCTTGCATAAATCATGGACAGTCGAGTTTCAATTCCGCCTGCTTCCAGAAAGCATGGACCAACGCAGGTCGTTGCTGCATAGAGCGCAGCCGTCGGGAGGCAAGGTCGCGTACG
>JBFWSI010000475.1:0-3887 GCA_050248455.1 Gammaproteobacteria bacterium
GCATGTCGGTCAGGCACAGATCGAAATGCGTCAGGCCCAGCGCTTCGCGCGCCTCGCCCAAGGTCGCGGCCGACACGCAGTCGATGCCCATGCGCCCGAGCGTGATGGTGACGAGCTCGCGGATGTCCGGTTCGTCGTCGACGATCAGGGCCTGCGGTCTGCTCATGCCTGCCTCACGCGCTCAACTGCTGACGATCGGGATGGGCGAAGAGGATGCGGAAAGTGCATCCGCTCTCGCCGTGCGAGGCAAGGGCGAGGGTGGCCTGGTTCGCCTCGCACAGCTCGCGCGCGATGTAGAGCCCGAGCCCGGTACCGCCGTCGCCGCTGGTGAAGAACGGCTCGAAGATCTGATCCGCGATCGCCTCGGACATCCCCGGCCCGCTGTCGACGACGTCGACCCACGGGCGGCCGCTGGCGGCATCGCGGCCGCAGACGAAGCGCAGCTTCGGCGCGCGGCGGCTGTAGCGCAGCGCGTTCTCGCACAGGTTCCACAGCACCTGGTGGAGCTGGCTTCGATCCATGCGCACGATGATATCAGGCTCCCTGCACTCGAAGACGGCCTCGCCCGCGGCAAGCCCGTGACGCTCCGCGATCTCGGCGACGAAGGCCTCGAGCCAGTCCTTCAGCCCGAAGCTCTCGGCGACCGCCATCTCGCGCCGCCCGATCATCATGACGTTCTTGATGATCGCGTTCATGCGCTTCGAATGTTCGTCGATGATCTCGATGAGCCGCCTGTCCTCGCGTCCGAGATGCGGCGACTCGGACAACAGCTGTCCTGCATGGCTGATCGCGCCGAGCGGATTCCTGATCTCGTGCGCGATGCTCGCGGTGAGGCGGCCCAGCGACGCGAGCTTCAGCTGCTGGGCGCGCTGCTGCGTCTCGGCGGCGTCCTCGAGGAAAACCAGCGTATTCTCGCCGACGCCGACGCCGAGATTGGTGAAGGAGACGATCGCCTGGTTGCCGCGCCCGTCCAGATCGAGCGGCGTCTTGCGGTTCTCGCTGCGCGCGACCCAGGCGTGACGGGCGCCGTCCAGCGCCGGCGACAACTCCGCCAGCGCGCGGCCGTTGCTCGATTCGTGCAGGTCCAGCATGCGCGCCGCCGCCTGGTTGATCAGCAGCACCCGCAGGGTGTCGTCGAGCACGACGATGCCGGAGCGCATGCGCTGCACGATGTGCTCGTTGAGCTCGGCGAGCGCCTGCAGATCGCGTGCGCGCGCCGCGGCCAGCGCCTCGCTGCGCCGCGCCTGCTCGGCGAGCCAGGAGGCGAGGATGGCCGTGCCGAAAAGTCCGGCCCCGAGCAGCCCCGCCTGGGTGTAGCTGGCCTCGCGGTAGTTGAGCTCGAGCACGCCGAACAGCGTCTCGCCGAGCACCGCGAGCGAGGCGATCGCGGCGAAGCCCACCGCTGCGCGCGGGCTCGCGAGCAGGCAGGCGCCCGCGATCGCGATGACGAGCAGGATGCCGAAACCGCCGGCGACGCCGCCGGACGCGTGCATCAGCACGGTAAGCGCAATGATGTCGAGCACGACCTGCACGTTGCGCAGGACGACGAGGCTCGGCCGCCGGCGCTCGATGCAGAGATGGAACAGCGTCGCCGCGGTCAGGTAGGACAGCGAAGTCCACAGGATGCGGTGCTCGTCGAACTGCGTGAAGTTCGGCGGCAGGCGGCCGAAGCCGCTCAATACCGCGAACAGGCCCGCGATGATGAGCCGATAGAGATTGAAGTAGCGCAGCGCGCGCCACGCCCGGTTCAGCGTGGCCGTGCGATCCGAGAGTCCGAGACCGAGGTTGAGCGCCGCGTCACGCACGGGGCGGCGAGGAATGCGACGCGCAGGCGTAACGCTCGTCGCCGCGCGCGACGGCCTCGCCGCGCGGCAGATAGATGCCGCACTGCTCGCAGCGGACCATGCGCTCCGGCGGCCCGGCGCCGCGTGAGGCGCGCTTCGCCGCCTGCCAGCGTCGCCACAGGACCATGCCGACCCACAGCACGAGGATGACGATCAGCAGATTCTTGAGGCCCATCACCTTTCCCGTGTTGCCGGCCGCGACGCGTGCAAGGGCGCGCGGGTATCCGATATAGTTTGCGCCAGCGTCGGCGTGCTGAAAATGATCGCTGCATTCACTGCCCGCAGCGGGCCGGTCGGGCGCGACCGGCCCCGAGACCTGGCCTGACGGCCCGTCCTCGGCTCCCGCCGGGACCGGGCGTCACCCCGCCCCGCGCAACGACGACACGCATCGGAAAATCGAGCAGCTTGGAGTGGATCGATGAACCTGCATGAGTATCAGGCGAAGCAGCTATTCAGTGACTACGGGATACCCATCCTGCCGGGCAAGGTCGCCCGCAGCGCGGATGAGGCGATGGCGAACGCGCGCGCGCTGGGCGGCAGCGCCTGGCTGGTGAAGGCGCAGGTCCATGCCGGCGGCCGCGGCAAGGCCGGCGGCGTGAAGTTCGTGAAGAGCGTCGAGGATGTCGGCGCCGCCGCCAAGGCCCTGCTCGGCACCCGGCTCGTCACCAAGCAGTCGGGCCCCGGCGGCCAGCCAATCAACTGCGTGCTGGTCGACAGCGCCGCGCAGATCGCCCACGAGCTGTACCTCGGCGCCGTCGTCGACCGCGCCAGCAAGCGCATCACCTTCATGGCCTCGCGCGCCGGCGGCATGGACATCGAGGAAGTCGCGGCGTCGACGCCGGAGAAGATCTTCACCGCGAGCATCGATCCCGTGCTCGGCCTGCAGGACTACCAGACGCGTCGCCTCGGCTTCTCGCTCGAGCTCGACGACGCGCAGCGCAAGCAGCTCGCGACGATCCTGAAGGGGCTCTACCGGCTCTTCCTCGACAAGGATCTGAGCCTCGTCGAAATCAATCCGCTCGCGATCCTCGCCGACGGCAAGCTCGCCGCCCTCGACGGCAAGATCAACATCGACGACAACGCGCTCTACCGCCAGTCGATCGCGGAATGGCGCGACGCGAGCCAGGAAGACGAGAAGGAGCGCCGGGCAAAAGAATTCGATCTCAACTACGTCACGCTCGACGGCAACATCGCGTGCATGGTCAACGGCGCGGGGCTGGCGATGGCGACGATGGACATCATCAAGCTCTCGGGCGGCGAGCCCGCGAACTTCCTCGACGTCGGCGGCGGCGCGACCGCCGAGCGCGTCGCGGAAGCCTTCAAGATCATCTGCTCCGATCCGAACGTGAAGGCCATCCTCGTCAACATCTTCGGCGGCATCGTGCGCTGCGATCTGATCGCGACCGGCATCATCGAGGCGGTGAAGCAGGTCGGCGTCAAAGTGCCGGTCGTCGCCCGTCTCGAGGGCACGAACGTCGAGGAAGGCAAGCGTCTGCTCGCCGCGAGCGGGCTGTCGATCACCAGCGCCGAGGATCTGGGCGACGCCGCCCGCAAGGTCGTGGCCGCGGCGGGGGGTAAGTAACATGTCGATTCTGGTCAACAAGTCCACCCGGGTCATCGTCCAGGGCTACACCGGCAAGCAGGGCACTTTCCACGCCGAACAGGCCATCGCCTACGGCACGCAGATCGTCGGCGGCGTGACGCCGGGCCGCGGCGGCAGCAAGCACCTCGATCGCCCGATCTTCGACACCGTCCACGATGCCGTGCAGGCGACCGGTGCGGACGCCAGCATGATCTTCGTGCCGCCGCCGTTCGCGGCCGATGCGATCTGCGAGGCCGTCGACGGCGGCATCAAGATCATCGCCTGCATCACCGAGGGCATTCCGGTGCTCGACATGCTGCGCGTGAAGGCGATGCTGATGACGCGGCCGGACGTCTACCTGATCGGCCCGAACTGCCCCGGCCTGATCACGCCGGGCGAATGCAAGATGGGCATCATGCCGGCCGCGATCCACAAGCCCGGCCGCATCGGCATCGTGTCGC
>JBFWSI010000476.1:0-3880 GCA_050248455.1 Gammaproteobacteria bacterium
CAGCCTCGTCTGCATGGCCGATCTCGCGATCGCGAAGCGCAGCGCGAAGTTCAATTTCGCGTACACGCGCTCGGGGCTGACGCCCGACGGCGGCGCGAGCTGGTTCCTGCCGCGGCTCGTCGGCGCGCAGCGCGCCTTCGATCTGCTGGCGACGAATCCGACGCTGACGGCGGAGGCCGCGCGCGAGCTCGGCATCCTCGCCCGCGTCGTCGACGACGCCGACTTCGAGCGCGAGGTCGAGCAGCTCGTGAGCCGGCTCGCCGCCGCGCCGGCCGGCGCGCTCGGCCGGCTCAAGCAGATGCTGCGCGCCGCGCTGACGAACTCGCTCGAGCAGCAGTTCGAGCTCGAAGGTCGCGCCATCGCGGCGCAGGCCGCGAAGCCCGAGACGCTCGCGATGCTCGAGGCTTTCTTCAGGCGCAGCCAGCGATGAGTGCGCGGAGATCGCGCCCCCGTCGAGGCGAGAGTCGGCCGGCGCCTCGATTAGACAAGCAAGACCCTATTCGATAATGTCCGGCCGCCCTTCGCCCGCGCGCGAGGTCCGCCCGACCAGCCCCAGTCCGGAGAATCCGATGAACGAGAAAGCCTCGAACCCCGCCGCGGCCGGCCATGCCTTCGGCCTCAGTCCCGATCAGCAGCAGATCCTGGACGAGGCCGACAAGTGGTGTCGCAAGGAAGCCTATCCGCTCGCGCAGCGCATGGATGACGAGGAGTGGTGGCCGGAGGACATCTTCCGCAGGATCGGCGAGCAGGGCTACTTCGGCATCACGGTGCCCGAAGAGTACGGCGGGGTCGGGCTCGACTTCTTCACCAGCGGCCTCGTCAGCCAGGCGATGGCGCGCCACAACTACGCGCTCGCGCTGTCGTACATCGCGCACGAGAACCTCTGCCTCAACAACATCTATCGCAACGCGAACGACGACCTGCGTCGCAAGTACCTGCCCGATCTGTGCAGCGGCAAGGCGACCGGCGCGCTCGGCCTGACCGAGCCGGGCGCCGGCTCCGACGCGCTCGGCTCGATGCGCACGACGGCGAAACGCGACGGCGGCCACTACGTGCTGAACGGTCGCAAGATCTACATCACCAACGGCCCGGTCGCGGACACGCTGCTGGTCTACGCGAAGACGGCGCCGGAGCGTGGCGCGCACGGCATCTCGGCCTTCATCGTGCAGAAGGACTACCCGGGTTTCAGCGTCGCGCAGAAGCTCGTGAAGATGGGCTTCCGCGGCAGCCAGACCGGCGAGCTCGTGTTCGACGACTGCCGCGTGCCGGCGGAGAACCTCGTCGGCACCGAGAACGAAGGCGTCGCGGTGGTGATGAGCGGCCTCGATCTCGAGCGCGCCGTGATCGCGCCGATCTGCCTCGGCATGGCCGAGCGCGCGCTGGAACTGTCGATCGAATACGCGAAGACGCGCGAGCAGTTCGGCAAGCCGCTCGCCGCCTTCCAGATGATCCAGTCGAAGATCGCGGACATGTACACCTGGGTCGAGACCATGCGCACCTTCTGCTATCGCGGTCTCGCCGAGGGCAACGAGCTCGAGGTCGGCGGCGGCGGGCGCGGGCAGTACCACGCGCTGTCGGCGGCGTCGATCATGTATGCCGCGAACACCTTGAACCTCGTGCTCAACGAGGCGCTGCAGATCCACGGCGGCTTCGGCTACATGTGGGAAGCGGAGATCAACCGGCTCTACCGCGGCAACAAGCTGCTCGAGATCGGCGCCGGCACGACCGAGGTGCGCAAGCTCATCATCAGCCGCGAACTGCTCGGCAAGGCCTGATCATGAGCGAGGCCGAGGCGGGCGCGCGGTCGCCCCAGAACGAACTCGCCGAGCGCCCGCTGTCCTTCGCCGCCGATCTGCTGCGCGGCCAGGTGGTGTGCGTGTCGGGCGGCGGCAGCGGCATCGGCCGCGCGACGGCGTGGCTCGCGGCGCGGCTCGGCGCGACGGTGATGGTCTGCGGGCGCAGCGCGGAAAAGCTGCAGGGAGTCGTCGACGCGCTGCGCGCGCGCGGTCTCGACGCGCACTGCGAGGCGGTCGACATCCGCGAACGCGCGCGCGTCGAAGATGTCTTCGCGCGGATCTGGGACAAGCTCGGCCGCATCGATCTGCTGGTCAACAGCGCCGGCGGCCAGTTTCCGCAGCCGGCGATCGATTACTCGGAGAAGGGCTGGAACGCGGTCATCAACACCAACCTGACCGGCACCTGGAACATGATGCAGCGGGCGGCGATCCGCTGGCGCGACGGCGGCCTGCCGGGCAGCATCGTCAACGTCGTCGTCGTGCCGCAGAACCTGCACGGCGTCGCGCACACCTGCGCGGCGCGCGCCGGCGTGATCGCCTTGTCGCAGCACGTCGCGGTCGAATGGGCGCCGTACCGCGTGCGCGTGAACTGCGTCGCGCCGGGCAGCATCCGCTCCGAGGGCTGGGCCGTCTACGACGAGCAGACGCGCGAGAAATATCCGCTGACGAACCCGATGATGAAGGCCGGCATTCCGTGGGACATCGCCGAGGCGATCGTCTTCGCCGGCGGCCCGACCGGCAGCTTCATCAACGGCGAAGTGCTCACCGTAGACGGCGGCGGCCAGCACTGGGGCGAGATCTGGACCACCGGCAAGCCCGAGTACTACCGGCGCGCCTCGCGCGCCTGGGACGTCGAGTAGGGCGTTGCGCGCGCATTCTTCGTAGCCCGGGCGCAGCGTAGCGAAACCCGGGATCTTCAGCTGCGGAAAGGCCGAATCCCGGGTTGCGCGCTGCGCGCTCCACCCGGGCTACGAGAGACCTGTGCGCAGATCTGCTAGCCGAACAGGCGCTTCAGAAGACCCTTGAGGCCACCCGACCCGGCCGCCTGCGCGGCCGGCGACGCGTCGCGGCCAGGGGCCTGGGTCGCGGGCCGGCGCGGGGCGCGCTCGGCGTCGTCGCCGCGCTGCGGCTTCTCGCTCTTCGGCTGCGAGGCGTCGACGCGCAGCTCGCGGCCGTGCAGTTCCTTCCCGTTCAGCGCCTCGATGGCGCGCAGGGCTTCGGCGTCACTCGCCATTTCGACGAAGCCGTAGCCGCGCGAGCGGCGGGTCCGCTTGTCGAAGATGACCTCGGCGGCGGTGACGGTGCCGAAGGCCTCGAAAGTTTCGCGCAGCTCCTGGTCGCGCACGCTGTACGGCAGATTTCCGACGTAGATGTTCATACGGCTCTCGAATTCTAGTTTTTCGGCCCAGCCCCAAGACCGGTTCCCCGCGCCGCGCGCCACACCTCCCCGGACGACCACACGCGGACACGCGACGGACCGGCGAACCGGGTCGCGCGCGCCATGACGAGAAACCTTGGTGACTTCGCCGGAGACGTCACCGCAGCGGTTGATGCCGGCGTGGACGGGGTGCCGTCCGTCGCCCGCATCGGCTGCGGCGCCCGGTGTTCGGTACGCCTGCCTGCGTGCCAATGCGCACCGTGCAAAGTCGCCTGCATTCAAACACAACGTGCCGGGAGTGGCAACGTAAGATCCTGTCGGGGCGGCGAGATCCGTGGCCTCGCGCGCACCGGCGGCCCGGCGCACGGTGCCGTGCCGCGCGCGGCCGCACCGCGACTTGGCGCGCCGCTGCCGCAGCTCGCGACACCGCGCGCTACTGCAGTGCGTCGCCTAGTTCGATCAAGGCGTTATCTGGTAGCATTTCGGGCTTCCGTAAAGCGTTTGCCAGCGCCTCGCCGGACCCGCCGCGAGGCCGCCCGCGACGACGGGCGTCTGGGCTGTGCATTTTTCGGCATGCAATTCTGGAGGACGAGATGAAGATCCTGGTCGCCGTCAAGCGAGCCATTGACTACAACGTGAAAGCCCGCCCGAAATCCGACGGCACAGGCGTCGATCTGGCGAACGTCAAAATGTCCATGAATCCCTT
>JBFWSI010000477.1:0-3874 GCA_050248455.1 Gammaproteobacteria bacterium
GATCGGTGCGCAGATCGCTGCCCATCGGCTGCACGCGCGCGACGGCGTCGAACTTCACGTGGCTGTAGCCCTGGTTGTCCATCGCGCTGAAGGTCGGTGAGCCGTCGAACACGCCGCCGGCGCCCGGTGCCGAGCCGCCGCCGCTCGGCGACGCCGAGTCGATGACGCCGATGATGTCGCCGATGAAGCCGAACGCGAGGTCGACGACGTCGACGATTGCATTGAGCCAGCTGCCGACGTCGACACCGAAGATCGTGATCGTCGGCGTGTCGTCGTTGGGATCGGCCTCCTCGACGTCCAGCGTGCCGTCGAAGAACGGCAGGCCCTTGCGATCGCGCCACAGCGGATTCGGCACGTAGTCGGCCGTCTGGTCGGTCTCGGTCAGAAGGGCGATTTCGGCCGCCGCGCCGGTGCCCGCCGGCTCAGTGCCGATCGGGCCCATCACGCGCACCTGCGATTCGAGGCGCGTCGTCTCCAGCGTCTTGAGCGGCATGCGGAAGCCCGCATGCCCGGTGTTGAAGTTCTCGAGCACGTCGCGATCGTCGAGATCGTTGTACCAGACGGTGTATTCCCAGGCCTGGTAGCGCGCGGCCTGAATGGAGGCGTGCTTGAAGTCGATGTACTTCGCGAGCATCGGCACGAACACGAACAGCGGCACGAGCACGAAGGTCGCGGCGATCACGAACTCGGTCATCGCCTGGCCGTGCTGCCGCCGGGCGCTCACGTCAGAGCCCCAGCGCATCGGACAGCCACGTCAGCAGGCTGTCGGTATCGTCGTCGAAGCTGATGCCCTGGGCGAGCTCGCCGTGCTGGAGCAGCAGCGCCATCACGCGATCGGCATGGCTGGTCTCGGTCAGGTGCGCCTGCCAGTACGGATTGAAGGCGCTGCCGTGCTCGACGTAGCCGTCTCCGCGCGCGAAGTAGTCGAGATCGAGCGGGCGCTTGAAGTGCACCTCGGACTTGGCGACGGCCGACATCGAGCCGTCGGCAAAGCCCTCGTCGAGCGCGAAGCGGCCCGCGGGTCGCTTGCCGGGATTGAGCGCGTACAGCGAGTCCGTGAAATCTTCCTCGTCGAGCGTGAGACCGACCAGCAGGAAGGGGCCGCCCGACCCGAACAGCGCTGCGCTTTCCGTGGTGTCGATGTAGCGCGGCAGGCCGCGGTAGGCCTGCGTGACATTGCGATCGGGCAGCGTCGGCTGGAAGAAGATGCCGGCCGCCGGCATGCTCGGCGGGTAATACCACGCGATGAGGTTCTCGGCCGCGGTGCCATAGGCTTCGCCCGGCACGGTGCCGCCCATCGCTTCCGTGCCCATGTGCTCGGGTGTCGAGGTCAGCGCGTTCGGCGTCGGCCCGGTCGGGCGGCCGCTGTGGACGAAGGCGGCGCCCAGCGGCGCGGAGGTCGGGAAAGGGCCGTCGTAGATCTCGATGTCCGCGCTCCCGGACGCATCTTCGCACTGCGGCTCCTCGTCGTCGTTGTCGGGATCGTCGTCGGTCAGCGGATCGCTGCAGCCCGTGCCGCCGCCACCGAAGCTGAAGCCGGCGAACATGTTGTTGTCGGCGACGACCAAGGTGACGGATGCGCTGAGCAAATCGATTTTGCCGATGAACGGCAGGCGGATCCACGCATCGAAGCCGCCGCCACCGGCGAAGCCCAGATCGAAGTCGGTCGTGTCCGCGCTCGACCACGAGAAGCCGGAGCCCGCGGCCTTGTCGGCGTTGGATCCGCTCAGCGGCACGGCCAAGCGCAGCTCGCTGCCGCCTTCGCGCACCAGGCGCATGCGGATGTACATGTAGTACTCGACGTCGGCGCCCACGATCCCGAAGTCGACGCCCGCATTCATGCGGAAGCCGAGCCAGCCGGGACCGGTGGCACGCGGCGGGACCGGGTTGTTGAACACCCCGACGCTCATCTCGCCGATGAAGGGCGCCGGGAGGAAGTCGAACTCCAGCGGGCCGCTCGGAAACATCGCATCTTTCAATATGTCGAAGAAGTTGATGGTCCATCCCCGCCCTGTGAGATTCGGATTCGCATCGTCCGGCGGATTGACGAAGCCTTTGGTGAAGGGATCGCCCGAGTTGTGGATCATCGCGGCGAGGCGGCCGTAACCGCCGGCGTCGGTATCGCCCGCGATGTCCGCCTGCCATTCCCCGATCGGGGTGCCCTCCGCGTCCGGATCGTAGGAGCGCGTGAACGGCTCGAGCTGATCCGCGACCATGCTCGGCAGGTGATCGATGATGCCGCGCGTCGGCAGGCCGCCGTAGGTCGCGAGATGCGACAACAGCATCATCACGCCGTAGCCCGACATGTGCGCCTCGTCCGGCGCATTGTCCTTGATCGCCTTGTCGAGCAGGCCCAGCGTGTTGACCACGCTCGCCAGATGGTAGATCTGCTGCGAGATGCCGTAGATCTTGTTGATGTTGTGGTTGACCGCCGTCATCGCCTTCGCGTATGCGCGCATCATCGTCACGAACAGACCGCCCGAGACCTGGAACGGCGTCGCCATCGGCGGCAGGATGGAATTCGAGATGCCGAGCGTCGGCCCGGACAGGAACTTGTTGTATTCGAGCAGGAAGTCGCCGATCGACTTCCAGTGGTAGGCCCACGAGGCCATGCCGATGGCCTGGCCGATCGCGACCTCGTTGGCGATGATCGCGCGGTTGGTGTAGGCGGCGAAGTTCAGATCGCGCGCCTCGACGGTCGACACGCCGTAGGCCATCGCGTCCGCGGCGTTCTGCAGCTCCATCTTGTTGGCCGTCATGCGGCCGGCGCGGTAGAGCGAGAGACCGCCGAGCACCATGACGACGGCGAGGATCAGGGTCATGAAGGCGGCCTGCCCGCGCTGGACGGACAGGCGCACGCCGCCGGCCCGACGGCCGGCGGCAGGGCGGGGGGCGCAGTACCGGGCTTCCGGGCGCCGCTTCACGCAGCACCTCGATGAAGCGGCCTACTGCTTGGTGCCTTCGGAGAAATCCTTCAGGCCGCGTTGCGCCGTCGCGTCGGTCGTTTCCGGATCCGAGACGCTCGCCGTGCCGGTCTGGCCCGCGAGCTCTTCGGTCATCACGCCCATCTGGCCGCGGATCGTGTCGCCGAAGAGGCCGTAGATGGCAATCGCGGCGACCGCGATCAGCGCCACGATGATGATGTACTCGGTCATGCCCTGGCCGAGCTGCTTGAAGCTGCGCTTGTTCATGCAATTCCCCCTGCTGTCACGCTGAAGACCGATTCGAATCGAGTCGCGTCCCTGCACACAGGCGGCGGCTGCGCGCACGCTGTGCGATAGTTGTGTTTATCGCCTCCGGGCGGCAAACCTTAACCCGAATGACGACGACTGCGAAACCCTGGTCCGGAGGGGGATGGCGCGGTCGTCGCGACGAGGAACCAGCGCATGCAGGCCGGCACGCTCCGGGACGCCGACGACGGCCGCATCGTGGTGCAGCGGGTGGCGCGGACGACGAACGCCGTCGAACGCCTGCGCGGCCTGCTCGGCGCGCCGCCGCTCGCGGCCGACGCCGGGCTGTGGCTGCTCCCGTGCAACAGCGTGCACACTGCCTTCATGCGCGTCGCCATCGACGTCGTGTTCGTCGATCGCAGTCTGCGCGTCGTCCGCATCGTCGCAGCGCTGCCGCCGTGGCGCTGCGCCGTCAGCCTGCGCGCGCACTCGACGCTCGAGCTCGCGGCCGGGCGCGCCACGGCACTCGGTCTCGCCGTCGGCAGCACGCTGCGCTGGGAGCCCACCGCGTGAACGCCGGCCGCCGGCGCATGCCACGCCCGGTGCTGCCGGCACAAAACGTAACGCCACGCCGGAAGCGACTGAGGATAGCGCCGCAACCCGCCGCTATGCTGCGGGCACGAACCCGCGCAAGGAACCTGCAT
>JBFWSI010000478.1:0-3867 GCA_050248455.1 Gammaproteobacteria bacterium
CGTGCTCGCTGACGATGGTGCGATCGTCGAGCTTGATCAAATTGCGGCGGAGCGCATCGGCGACCGTGTAGACGCCCATGATCTTGGTGAGGCTCGCCGGCTCGACCTTCATGTCCGGCTCGAGCTCGGCGAGCGTCTCGCCGGTGTCGAAATCGACGAGGATGTAGGCCTTCACGCCGAGATCCGGCGGCGCCGGGATGTTCGCGAACTGCACCGCGCCGGCGGCGCAGGAGACGAGGGCGAAGGCGGCGACGCACATCAGCTTCGCGGCGAGCCGGCGCGGGAGCGACGAATGGCGGAGGTATCGATTCATGGGGCTGTCGAACCGTCCGGCACGCGGCGCGGGAGCGCGGCGCGCGGGATCACTGATTGACGAAATGATGACTCGCGATGCCGGCCGAGGCCAGCGCCGACACCAGTCGATCGGCGTGGTCGACGTCGCGGATCGGACCGAGCTGCACCTTGTACAGCGGCGGCGCGTGGCTGAGATCCTCGAACACGCGCACGGGCGTGCCGAGCGTGGGCTCGAGCTGCTGTCGCATGCGATCGGCGTTCGCGCGTTCACCGAAGGCGCCGACCTGCAGGTACATGCGCGGCTGCGCGGCCGCCGGCACGGCGGCGGGCGCCGTCGATGCGAGGCGCACCGGCGGCGCGGCGGGCCCGGCGACGGCGCGCACTTCGACGAAGGCCGTGCCCTTGACGACGACGTCGAGCTTCAGCGCCGCGGCGTAGGACAGATCGAGGATGCGGTTCTTCTTGAACGGGCCGCGATCGTTGACGCGGAGGCGCGCGCTGCGGCCGTTCTCCAGATTCGTGACCTCGACCCAGCACGGCAGCGGCAAGGTCTTGTGCGCGGCGCTCATCTGGTACATGTCGTAGGGCTCGCGCGTGGAGGTCAGCCCGCCGTGGAAATCCGGGCCGTACCAGGACGCGACGCCGCGCTCGACGTAGCCCTCGGCACTCTTCAGCGGCACGTAGCGCACGCCGTCGACGACGTAGAACTCCGGATTGCCGTAGCGGCTCAGCGGCTCGGCCGGCGCGCCCGGCGCCGGCGGCGCGCGCGGAATCGAACGCGGCTGCACGACCGGCGCCTCCCGCCCGCCGAACAGGCCGCAGCCGGCGAGCGCGGCGCAGGCGAGCACGGCCAGCACGCGCGCGGCCGCGCGCACGGCAGGTCTCACGGCGTCCGGCCCCGGGCCCGCGCAATCGCATCGGCGAGCTGGAACACCGCGAGCGCGTATTTCGGGCTGCGGTTGTAGCGCGTGATTGCGTAGAAGTTGCGCAGGCCCAGCCAGTACTCGGTGGCCGTCGCCGAGCTCTCGTAGCCGAGCAGCACGGCCGGCACTTCCGCGTACTGCCCGCCGATCTGGTCGAGCGGGCGCACGCCGCGCATCGCGTACTGCGCAATCGTGTACTTTAGATCGATCGTGTCGCCGACTTCGCGCGCGTTCGCGTCCGACTGCGCGGCGGGCACGACAATCGGCTCGCCGGCGCGCCAGCCGTGCTCGGCGAGATAGTTGCCGACGCTGCCGATCGCGTCGCGCGGATTGCGCCAGATGTCGCGATGGCCGTCGGCGTCGAAGTCGACCGCGTAGTGGCGGAAGCTGCTCGGCATGAACTGCGGCAGGCCCATCGCGCCCGCGTAGGAGCCGGTCGGCGCCAGCGGGTCCACGCTTTCCTCGCGCGTCAGCAGCAGGAAGTTCTCGAGCTCGCTGCGAAAGAACGGCGCGCGCTTCGGATAGTGGAAGGCGAGCGTCGCGAGCGCGTCCAGCACGCGATAGCTGCCGGTGTTGCGGCCGTAGGAGGTCTCGACGCCGATGATCGCGACGATGATTTCGGCCGGCACGCCGGTCTTCTGCTCGGCGGCGGCGAGGATCGGCGCCTGCTCGTTCCAGAAGGCCACGCCCTGATCGATGCGCTGACGGGTCAGGAAGATTGGGCGGTACGCATGCCAGGGCTTGTACTCGGCGGGCTTCGAAATGGCTGCCAGCACGCTGTCGAGACGCTGTGCGCGGGCGAACAGCGCGTCGAGCGCGTTGGCGTCGAAGTCGTGACGGGCGTGCATGTCGGCGACGAAAGCGGCGACGGCAGCGGGATCGAGCGTGCCGCCGGCACGCGCACCGGACAGCATCACGGCAAGGAACAGGCCCAGCCAGGCGGCGCGGGGCCGCGCGCGGGACGGTTGCGGACTCGACATCTGGAGAATGTGCGCTCCGTGACCACCGGATGGAGTGATCACGATTCTACAATAAAGCGTCGATGGGTTTGTATCGACATCAGGATCCCGAGCCCGGTCATGATCGTCACCAGCGAGGTGCCGCCGTAGCTGATCAGGGGCAGCGGCACACCGACCACCGGCAGCTGTCCCGTCACCATGCCCATGTTGACGAAGATGTAGATGAACAGCGTGAAGGTCAGGCTCGCGGCGATCAGCCGGCTGAAGCCATCCTGCGCGTTCATCGCGATGGTGATCCCGCGAATCAGCACCAGCAGGTAGGCGGCGAGCAGCACCAGCACGCCGAGCAGCCCGAACTCCTCGCAGTAGACGGCGAAGATGAAATCCGTCGCGCGCTCGGGCAGGAATTCGAGGTGGGACTGCGTGCCGTTCAACCAGCCCTTGCCGGACCAGCCGCCGGAGCCGACCGCGATCGTCGCCTGGATGATGTGATAGCCCGCGCCGAGCGGGTCGGCCGCCGGATCGAGCAAGGTGATGATGCGCTGGCGCTGGTAGTCGTGCATCGTGTACCAGCCGATCGGTGCGAGCACGACGCAGACGGCGACGGCGATCCCGATCAGCCGCCACGAAATGCCGGCGAAGAAGAGCACCAGCAGGCCCGCCGCCATCACCAGGATCGCCGTACCGAGATCGGGCTGCTCGATGATGAAGCCGCCCGGCACCGCGACGAGGAGCAAGGTCGCCCCGATCAGCGACAGGCGCGGCGGCAGCAGCTTGTCGCTCAGGAACCAGGCGACCGTCAGCGGCACGGCGAGCTTCATGATTTCGGAGGGCTGGAAGCGCAGCGGGCCGAGCTCGAGCCAGCGATGGGCGCCGCGCCCGGTGCCGACGATCGCGGTGGCGACGAGCAGCACCATGCCTATCGCATAGATCACCGGCGACCAGCGCGCGAGCCGCAGCGGGCTCAGCTGCGCGATCGCGATCATCGACGCGAAGCCCAGCGCCATGCGCGCGGCCTGCTTGCCGACCACCTCGAGCGAGTGATCCGAAGCGCTGTAGAGCACCGAGAGACCCACCGCGCACAACAGCAGCACGCCGCCGACCAGCGGCGCATCGATGTGCAGATCGACCAGCAGGTTGCCGCTCCTACCCAGGCGCATCCGGTCCTCCTTCGAGGCGGAACCAGGCATCGAACAACGCGCGCGCGATCGGCGCTGCCGCCTTGCTGCCCGATTCGCCGTTCTCGACGATGATGCCGAGCGCGAGCCGCGGCTGCTCCAGCGGCGCGAAGGCGATGAAGAGCGCATGGTCGCGCAGGTGGTGCACGATGTCCTCGTTCTTGAGCGTCACGTTCTGCTTGATGCCGAAGAGCTGGGCCGTGCCGGTCTTGCCCGCGTACTGGTAGGGGGCGCCGACCGCCGTCGCGCGCGCCGTGCCGCGTGCGCCCTGTACCACTTCGTGCATGCCGTTGACGATCGCGGTCCAGGCCTCGGGCTTGGTGATCGCGACCGCGCCGAGGTGCTCGGACTCGATCGCCACGCGCGTCCCGGCCGCGGGATCCTCGATCGTCGCCACCGCGCGCGGGCTCAGCTTCTGGCCGCGGTTCGCGATGACCGACGCGGCATAGGCGAGCTGCAGCGGCGTCGTCAGCATGAAGCCCTGGCCGATGCCGTTGACGAGCGTCTCGCCCG
>JBFWSI010000479.1:0-3865 GCA_050248455.1 Gammaproteobacteria bacterium
GTTCGCCTCGGAGTATCCGTGGTACACCCGGCACGCCGATCCCGCCTATGCCGGGGAATCGAAGTTCGCGATGGCGCGCCTGACCGATCCCTTCGACATCATCCGGCGCCAGGCCGAGCCGCGCGAGGAGTTCGATCTCGAGCAGATCCTCCAGCTCTACGACGGCTGCGTCGCGCAGTTCGATCACGAGGTCGGCCGGCTGCTGGAGCATCTGGAGCACAGCGGACTGGCGTCGAACACCATCGTCGTCATCTATTCCGACCACGGCATGGAGTTCTTCGAGCACGGCGCCTGGGGCCAGGGCAACTCGGCGATGGGCGACTACTCCTCGCGCGTGCCGCTGCTGATCGTCGACCCGCGGCGCAGCGGCGGGCGCTGCATCGGCGCGACGGTGCGCAGCATCGACATCGCGCCGACGCTGCTCGAGCTCTGCGGCTGCGCGGCGAGCGCGACGATGGACGGCACGTCGCTGGTGCCGATGCTCGACGGCGCCGCGCCGAGCCCGCTCGTCGCCTACAACGAAACCGGCATCTGGTTGAACGAGATCCCCGGCATGCCGGCCGATCACCTGCGCTATCCCGGCATCGTCGAGCTGCTCGACATCCCGAATCCCATTTCCGGGACGCTCGCGATCAAGCCCGTGCATCGGCCGGCGATCATCGCCGCCAAGGATCGCTTCGTCGCCCGCGGCGCCTGGAAGCTCGTCTACCAGCCGCTGCAGGACGGTTATCAGCTGAGCCTGTTCGATACCGCGGCCGATCCCGCCTGCACGCAGGATCTCGCCGCGCGCCGCCCCGACATCCGCGACGAGCTGTGGCGCGAGCTGCAGCGCTTCCTCGCGCGCGATGGCCTCGTCAGCGACGCTGCCCCGCTCGCCGCGAACGCATGAGGACGATCGGATGATGCCCTGGATCGCGCGTCGCATCGTCTACCCGCTGCAGGAGCTCGCGTGCCGGCGGCCGACCTTCGGCTATCTCGACGCGCTCGAGCGCAGCCAGTGGCTGTCGCGCGAAGAGCTCGAAGCCCTGCAGTGCCGGAAGCTGAATCGCCTGCTCGCGATCGCGCTCGCGCACTGCCCCTGGCACGCGCGGCGCCTGCGCGAGGCCGGGCTCGCCGAGCGCATCGGCGCGGCGGCCGTCGAGCTCGCCGATCTCGCGCGTCTGCCGCGCATGGACAAGCAGGACGCGCGACGCCATCGCGACGAGCTCGTATGGCGGGACGTGCCGGGCGGCGCCTTCCGCTACAACACGGGCGGCAGCTCCGGCGAGCCGCTGATCTTCCACTTCGGACGCGAGCGCCAGGCCTCGGACGCCGCCGGCCGCATGCGCGCGCGCCGCTGGTGGGGCGTCGAGCCCGGCGAGCGCGAAGCCTATCTGTGGGGAGCGCCGGTCGAGCTGGCCAAGACCGATCGCGTCAAGACCCTGCGCGATCGCCTGATCAACCAGCTCGTGCTGAACGCCTTCGCGATGTCGCCGGCGCGCATGGACGAGTATCTCGATGCGCTCGTCGACTGGCGTCCCGTGTGCCTCTACGGCTATGCGTCCAGCGTCGCGCTGCTCGCCGCGCACGCCGAGGCGCGCGGGCGCGCGCCGCTCGGGCTGCCGCGCCTGCGCGTCGTGTGCACGACGGGCGAGCCGCTCTATCCGCATCAGCGCGAGCTGATCGCGCGGGCCTTCGGCGTGCCCGTCGCCAACGAGTTCGGCAGCCGCGACGTCGGCTTCACCGCGCACGAGGCGCCGGGCGAGGCGATGCTGCTGCTGAGCGAATCGCACGTGCTCGAAGTGCTGGCCGAGGATGGGACGCCGTGTGCGCCGGGCGTCGCCGGCGAAGCCGTGATCACGGGGCTCACCTCGAGCGCCCAGCCCTTCATCCGCTATCGCACCGGCGACGTCGTGACACTCGCGACGCGCCGCGATCCCGGCGGCCGCGGCCTGCACGTGCTCGAGGCGGTCAGCGGCCGCCAGACCGATTTCGTCGTCCACGAGGACGGCACGATCATGCACGCGCTCGCCGTGATCTACGTGCTGCGCGCGATCGACGGCGTCGATCGCTTCAAGTGCGTGCAGCACACGCGGCGCGCGATGGAAGTCTTCGTCGTGCCGAATTCACGCTGGCAGGCCGACGCCGCGCCGCAGCTCGTGCGCGGCCTGCAGGCGCGCCTCGGCACAGGCGTCGCCGTCGAGCTGCGTCTCGTCGACGACATCGCGCCGGAGGCTTCCGGCAAGCATCGCTACGTCGTCAGTCACGTCCAACCCGACGCCGCCCTGGCGGCGGCGCAAACGAGTCCAGTCGATCATGAATCCCGTTGAGCTGCTCAAACTTCCGACACGCTACCGCCCGTGGCGCACGCGTCACGCCAGCCTGATCGCCGCCGATCTCGGCGGCGGCGCGCGCCAGCCCGCACAGGCGGACGAGCGCCATCTGCGCGCCGCGCTCGCCTGGCTGTGTCACGCGCAGGACGTGCGCGACGACCAGCGCGATGCCGGCGGCGTCGCCGCGGGCTGGAGCTTCGAGGACGGCTGGCTGCCGAGCTATCCGGAGACGACGGGCTACATCGTCGAGACTTTCCTCGCCGCGAGCGATCTGCTCGGCGACGCACGCTACCGCGAGCGCGCGCAGCGGATGCTCGACTGGGAGCTGTCGCTGCAAACGCCGGACGGCGCCTTTCCCGGCCATTTCGGCGAAGCGGGCAGCCACCCCGTGATCTTCAACCAGGGCCAGATCATGCACGGCCTCGTCGCCGGCTGGCTGCGCCTGCAGCGCCGGGACTGCTACGACGCCGCCGTGCGCGCGGGCCGCTGGCTGGTCGCACAGCAGGAAGAGAACGGCAGCTACACGCGCTACGAGCACAACGACGTGCCGCACGTCTACAACACGCGCAGCCTGTGGGCGCTGGCCGCGGCGGGCGTGATGTGCGGCGAGCCGAGCTTCGTCGCCGCCGCGCGCCGCAATCTCGACTGGGCCCTGACGCAGCAGACACCCAGCGGCTGGTTCCGCACCAACGCCTTCGTGCCGGGCCGCGATCCGTTCACGCACACGATCGCCTACGCGATACGCGGCTTCCTCGAGGTCGGCGCGCTGCTCGGCGAGCAGTCCTACCTCGACGCCGCGCTGCGCGCGGCATGGGGCATCCTCGCCCGGCAGCGCAGCGACGGCTGGCTCGCCGGCACCTACGGCGACGGCTGGCGCCCGAGCGCGCGCTATGCCTGCGTCACGGGTGTCGCGCAGATGGCGCTGTGCTGGCAGCGGCTGCATCAGCTGAGCGGCGAGCCCGAATTCCGGGCGGCCGCGCGCCGCGCGATCGACTGGGTCAAGCGCACGCAGCGCCTCGACGATCCCGATCCGCGGATCAGCGGCGCGATCCCGGGCTCGAGCCCGATCTGGGGCGCCTATTCGCGGTTCGAGTTCCCGAACTGGGCCGCGAAGTTCTTCGCCGACGCGCTGCTGATGGAGCTCGGCGACGCGCCAGTGCCGACCGCGCCCAGGAACTCCGCATGAACAAGCCCCTGCGCCTGATGGTGCTGTGCGGCCAGAGCCCGCGGCATCTCTACGTCGCGAACCGCCTGTGCGCGGCGGGTGAAGTCGTCGCGATCGTCCACGAGGAAGGCCGCGAGCTCGGCTTGAAGACCTTCCTGCGCAAGCTGCGCCCGCGCGTGCTGCTGCCGAAGATCTGGCGCTGGCTGCGGGATCGCCCGCGCTACGCGAACTCCAACGAGGCGAGCTTCTTCTTTCCCGACGGCGCGCCGCGCCTCGATCGGCCGGAGCTCGTGCGGCGCTGCCCGCACATCAATCATCCGGACGTCGTGCGCTGGCTGGCCGAGCTGCAGCCCGATCTGGTCTGCGTGTTCGGCACCTCGCTGATCCG
>JBFWSI010000480.1:0-3865 GCA_050248455.1 Gammaproteobacteria bacterium
GTCTGCGAGCGCGAGAGATCGTTGCGCAGCGCGATCGCGAGATCGCGCGTCTGCACCAGCGCGCCGTACTCCCAGTTCGGCACGTTGTCCATCAGGAGGCCGGGCGGCATCACATCGTTGCTGAGATAGCCGCCGCGCTTGTGCAGCAGGCGATCGATAACTTCGATCATCGTCGCCGTGGTCGTCGCGCCGCGCACGGGCGTGGCGCCCGCCGGCGTCGCGGCGCGCAGCGCCGTGGTCTCGCGCACGTCGAACTGCGCCGGCTCGTGATCGAAGAGGATCATCAGCACGACGATCACGAGCGCGATCACGCCGCCCGCCGCGAGCGCATAGTCCAGCACGCCGCGAGCCCCTTCGTGCCCCGGTATCAGCCCCTTGATCCTCGTCAGCACGCCCTCTCCTTTCGACGCGGCGAGCCTGCCGCCGCCGTTCTCAGCCCACGAAATCGACCTGCAGCGCCCTGTCGACCGCCGGAATGCCGGCGATGCCGGCCATCTCGGCCTCGCTCAGGCTTCGCGATACGCCGAGGACGGCGATCGCCGAGTCCCGGCCCTCGGCCGCGCCGACCTGCATGCGGGAGATATTAATGCCTCCACGTCCCAGCAGCTCACCCAGCGCGCCGATCACGCCCGGGCGATCGGCATGGCGTGTGACCACGAGATGACCTTCGAGTGCCGCCTCGATCGCATAGTCGTTGACGCGCACGAGGCGCGGGTGGCGACCGTCGAACAGCGTGCCTTCGAGGCAGCGCCGGCCGCCCGCGAAGCGACCGTCGACGCGGATCACGGAGAGGTAGTCGCGCACGTCGGCGGCGCGCGTCTCGGACAGCTTGATGCCCTGCCGCCGCGCGAGGTGGGCGGCGTTGACGCGGTTGACGGGCGTGTCGAGATGATCCTGCAGCAGGCCCGCGAGCGCCTCGGCGACCAGCGGCTGGCTGTCGAAATCGGCGGCCTGGCCGTAGAGGCCGATTTCGACTTCGAGCAGCGGGCCGTCGAGCATCTCGGACATCAGCTTGCCGAGCCGGCGCGCGAGCGCGAGCCACGGCTCGAGCCGCGCGAGACGCTCGGCCGGCACGCTCTTCAAGTTCACCGCGTTGCGCACCTCGCCCTTCAGCAGATAGGCGGCGATCTGGTGCGCGATCTCGACGCCCGTCGCCGTCTGCGCCTCCTCGGTCGAGGCCCCGAGATGCGGCGTGAACTGGATCTTCGCGCAGCCGAACAGCGGGCTCGCGCCCGGCGGCTCCTTGTCGAACACGTCGAGCGCGGCGCCGGCGAGATGGCCGCCGTCGACGAGCTCGAGCAGGGCCTGCTCGTCGACGAGGCCGCCGCGCGCGCAGTTGACGATGCGCGCGCCCTTCTTCATGCCGCGCATGCGCTCGGCGGACAGGAGGTTGCGCGTGTCGTTCGTCACCGGGCAATGCAGGCTCACGTAGTCGGCGCAGGCGAGCAGCGGCTCGAGCTCCATGCGCTCGACGCCGTAGTCGGCGAAGGTCTGCGGATTGACGAAGGGATCGAAGCCGACGACGCGCATCTTCAGGCCCCGCGCGCGCTCGGCGAACAAGCGCCCGATCGTGCCGAAGCCGATGATGCCGACGGTCTTGCCCGTCACTTCCGAGCCCATGAACTTCGAGCGCTCCCACTTGCCGTCGCGCACCGAGCGATCGGCGGCCGGCAGCGCGCGCGACAGCGAGAACAGGTGCGCGATCGCGAGCTCGGCGGTGGTCGTCGCGTTCGCGTCCGGCGTGTTGAGCACGACGATGCCGCGCTCGGTGGTGACGTCGAGATCGATGTTGTCGACGCCGATGCCGGCGCGGCCGACCACGCGCAGCTTCTTCGCCGCCTCGAGCAGCTTGCCCTTGATCTTCGTCTCGCTGCGCACGATCACGGCATCGGCGTCCGCGATGTGCGGGATTGCAGCCTCGACGTCGAGGCCGGGCGTGAAGTCGATGCTCAGTTCGGGATACTGCTGGAGGGCGGCGATGCCTTCCTTCGCGAGCTTGTCGGCGACGAAAACCTTGATCATGTCTGGTTCACCTTGGGTTTCGGTGGGCGAGGAGACGCGGCCGCGCGGGCGGCCGCTCGGACGGACGGCTCGTCGGCGCTCAGGCCGGCGACACCTCGGCAAAGGCCCATTCGAGCCACGGCAGCAGCGCTTCGAGATCGGCGGACTCGACGGTCGCGCCGCCCCAGATGCGCAGGCCCGGCGGCGCCGCGCGATAGCCGGCGATGTCGTAGGCGACGCCTTCCTGCGCGAGCAGCGCGGCGAGCTTGTCGACGATCTGGGTGCGGGCCTTCACGTCCAGCGCCTCGAACCACGGCGCCGTCAGCTTCAGGCAGATCGACGTGCTCGAGCGGATCGCCGGATCCGCGGCGAGAAACTCGATCCACGGCGTCTTCTCGACCCACTGCGCGAGCACGGCGAGAGTGCGCTGCGAGCGCGCGCACAGCCCATCGAGGCCGCCGACGCGCTCGGCCCAGCGCAGCGCGTCGAGATAGTCCTCGACGCACAGCATCGACGGCGTGTTGATCGTCGCGCCCTCGAACAGCGCTTCGTCGAGCTTGCGATTCTTCGCGAGGCGGAAAATCTTCGGCAGCGGATGCGCGGGCTCGAAGCCCTGCAGGCGCTCGACCGCGCGCGGGCCCAGGATCAGCATGCCGTGCGCGCCTTCGCCGCCGAGCACCTTCTGCCACGAGTAGGTGACGACGTCGAGCTTGTCCCAGGGCAGCTCCATCGCGAACACGGCCGAGGTCGCGTCGCAGATCGTCAGGCCCGCGCGGTTCGCCGGGATCCAGTCCCCGTTTGGCACGCGTACGCCGGAGGTCGTGCCGTTCCAGACGAAGACGACGTCGTGCGTGAAATCGACCTGTGCGAGATCGGGCAGCGCGCCGTAGGGTGCGTTCATCACGCGCGCCTGCGGCAGTCGCAATGCCTCGGTGATGTCGGCGACCCATTCCTGGCCGAAGGACTCCCAGGCCAGCACGTCGACGGGACGCGGCCCGAGCAGGTTCCACAGCGCCATCTCGACGGCGCCGGTGTCGGACGCGGGCACGATGCCGATGCGATAGTCGGCCGGCACGCCGAGCACGCGACGCGTGTCGTCGATGGCCTGTTTGAGACGCGCCTTGCCTTCCTTCGAGCGGTGCGACCGGCCGACCAGCGCGGTTTCCAGCGCGGCCACCGACCAGCCCGGCCGTTTCGGGCAGGGACCGGACGAAAAACACGGATTGGCAGGCTTCGCCGCGGGCTTCTGCATCTCTCTTTTCATGCGGTTACCGTAGGTTCAGCGTATGGAGCCGGGCATTCTACTGGCCGAGCCTTCGATTGCAATGCGCGGGCGCCCAGGCGCGGAGGTGCTGTTGAATCTAGCCACGGAGGACACGGAGGGCACGGAGGAAGACCGGGATTGATGGGAGCCTCCGTGACGTCGGCGCCCAGGGCCGCAGATGGATGATCGGAGGCGCAGGTCCAATCCATCCATCTCTTCCTCCGTGCCCTCCGTGGCTAAATGGCTGAGCGCGAATACGCTCAATTGCGTGTTCGTTTACCGTCATGCCCGCGCAAGCGGGCATCCACGCCATACCCCGGCGTCCAGCGCAGAACGAAGAATCGCCCGGCGGAAACCTCGTTGCCAGGCGTGGATGCCCGCTTGCGCGGGAATGACGAAGAGAGCTTCTACGTGGGCATGCACCATCGAACGGCCAGTGGAGGGTATTTGCGCTCAGCTATTTGGATTCCCCCTCCGCGCGCTCCGTGGCGAGATTCCTCTCACCCCTGCCGCCGCTGCGGCGGGGCTAGCGGATCGGCGCTGGGGCCCAGGTGCTCGCGAAGCTGGCGGCGCATTTCCTCGACCTGGCGATGCAGGGCG
>JBFWSI010000481.1:0-3840 GCA_050248455.1 Gammaproteobacteria bacterium
GACATGGTCGAAGCTCCACGCGCGGAGCGTTCAGCGCTGCGACTTCGCGAGCGCCAGGTCGAGATCCCACAGGATGTCCTCGGCGGTCTCGAGACCCACCGAGATGCGGATCATGTCGGGGCCGACGCCGGCGGCGATCTGCTGCTCCTCGGACATCTGCCGGTGCGTCGTCGACGCCGGGTGGATCACCAGCGACTTCGCGTCGCCGACGTTCGCGAGATGGCTCAGGAACTGCACGCTCTCGATGAACTTGATGCCCGCAGCCTGCCCGCCCTTGATCCCGAAGGACATGATCGAGCTCGCGCCGCGCGGACAGTATTTCCGCGCGAGCGCGTGGTAGCGATCGCCCGGCAGGCCCGGGTAGCGCACCCAGCCGACCGCCGGATGCTCGCGCAGGAACGTGGCGACCTTCATCGCGTTGTCGCAGTGGCGCTCCATGCGCAGCGGCAGGGTCTCGAGCCCCTGCAGGAACAGCCACGCATTGAACGGCGCGAGCGCGGGACCGAGCGTGCGCAAGGTCTCGACCCTCGCCTTCATCGTGTAGCCGAAGTCGCCGAAGGTCTCGTAGAACTTCACGCCGTGATAGCCCGCGGACGGCTCGATCATGCCGGGGAAGCGGCCGTTGTCCCACGGGAACCTGCCGGACTCGACGAGCACGCCACCGATCGAGGTGCCGTGGCCGCCGATGAACTTGGTCGCCGAGTGCACGCAGATGTCCGCGCCCCACTCCATCGGCCGGCACAGGAAGGGCGTCGGGAAGGTGTTGTCGACGATCAGCGGGATGCCGTGCGCGCGGGCGACGTCGGCGACCTTCTCGATGTCGAGCACGTTGATCAGCGGATTGCCGAGCGCTTCGGCGTAGACGGCCTTCGTCTTCGGGCCGATCGCCGCGGCGATCGCGTCGAGGTCGTCGAAGTCGACGAAGCTGGTCTCGATGCCGAAGCGGCGGAAGCTGACGTCGAACTGCGAATAGGTGCCGCCGTACAGCGTCTTCGCCGACACGAGGTGATCGCCGGCCTCGAGCAGGGTCAGCAGCGCGACCATCTGCGCGGAGAGGCCCGAGCTCACCGCGACCGCGGCGCGCCCGCCTTCGAGCGCGGCCATGCGCTCCTCGAACATCGCCGTCGTCGGGTTCGACAGGCGCGTGTAGACGTTGCCGAAGGTCTGCAGGTTGAACAGGCTCGCCGCGTGATCGGCGCTGTCGAAGACGTAGGAGGTCGTCTGGTAGATCGGTGCCGCGCGCGAGCCCGTCGCGGCGTCGGGGATCTGTCCGGCGTGCAGACAGAGGGTTTCGAATCCGAATTTGCGATCGGCCATGGAACGGGTGCCTTCCTCAGTTGGCGACGTGACGGGGGCGCTTCGACGAAATCACCCGGGTGTTGACGCCGACGAAATTGAGACCGCCGAACAGGCGCGCGTGCTCGATCTTCACGCAGCGGTCCATGACCACCTCGAGCCCCGCGTCGCGCACGCGCCGCGCGGACTCGTTGTCGATGATGCCGAGCTGCATCCACAGCACCTTCGCGCCGATCGCGATCGCGTCCTCGACGATCGCCGGGATCTCGCTCGCGGCGCGAAAGCAGTCGACGACGTCGACCTTCTCCGGGATGTCGGTGAGGCGCTTGTAGCAGCGCTCGCCGAGCACCTCCTCGACCATCGGGTTCACGGGGATGATGCGATAGCCGTGCTCCTGCATGTACTTCGCGGCGAAGTTGCTCGGGCGATGCCAGCTCGCGGACAGGCCGACCACGGCGACCGTGTGATTCTCGGCGAGGATGCGCCGGAGCGTCGGAATGTCAGTCTCGAATTCGGCGGCGATGGCGGACATGGTGAGGCCCTATCTCCTTGACGCTGCGCACGCCCAGCAGGGCCATGTCGAGCGTGATTTCTCTGCGGTACTGGGCGAGCGCGCGATCGACGCCGGCTTCGCCGCCGGCGCCGAGGCCGAACAGGTAGCCGCGGCCCGTCATGCAGGCCTTGGCGCCCAGCGCGAGCGCCTTCAGCACGTCGGTGCCGCGACGGACGCCGCCATCGACGATCACTTCGGCGCGGCCGTCGACGGCCTCGACGATCTCGGGCAGCACGTCGATCGGCGACGGCACGTGATCGAGCTGCCGCCCGCCGTGGTTCGACACGATGATCGCGTTCGCACCGATGTCGACGGCGCGCTTCGCGTCATCCGCGGTGAGCACGCCCTTGATCGCGAACGGGCCGTTCCACTGCTCGATCATCGCGCGCGCGTCGTCCCAGCCGACGCTGCGATCGAACTGCGAGCCGATGTAGTTCTGCAGCGTCTGCACGTCCTGGCCGCTGCCGACGCGATGCGCGACGTTGGCGAGCGTGAACGGCGGCGAGCTCAGGTGGCACAGCGACCACAGCGGGTTCAGGAAGAAGCTCGCCCAGCTCTTCAGCGTCAGCGCGGGCGGCACCGTCATGCCCGTGCGCAGATCGCGCTCGCGGTTGCCCGTCAGCGCGAGGTCGATCGTCAGGCACAGCGCGTGGTAGCGCGCCGCGCGACAGCGCTCGATGAACTCGGTGACGAGCCCGCGATCCTTGAACACGTAGATCTGGAACCACTTCGGGCCGTCGCAGACGGCCGCGACGTCCTCGATCGAATGCGTGCCGACCGTCGACAGCGAATAGATCGTGCCGGCGCGCGCGGCGGCGCGCGACACCGCGAGCTCACCCTGCCAGTGGAAGAGCCGCGACATGCCGGTCGGCGCGAGGATCAGCGGCATGCTGATCGGCTGGCCGAGCACCGTCGTCGAGGTGTCGATGTGCGTGATGTCGACGAGATTGCGCGGCAGCAGCTCGAGCGCGTCGAAGTCCGACGCATTGCGGCGCAAGGTGACTTCGTCGTCCGCGGCGCCGTCCATGTAGTGGAACATCGGCGCCGGCACGCGCCGCTGCGCCATGCGCCGCAGGTCCGCGAGATTGTGACAGCGCGAGAGATACCAGGCGGAAGCCTGCGCTTCGAGCGTGCGGAGGAACGGCCAGGGCATGGGCATCACGGGGCGCAATGGGACCCCGTCACCTTAGCAGAACAGCGCCGAGCCCGGCGAGACGCGGCGGGCCCGGCGGCGAACTCAGAATGCGGCGGCGTCGAGCGCGAGCACGGCCGCCGAGCCGTCGACGATCTTCCGCCGCAGGGTGTCGGCCTCGTTCAGCACCTGCACGGCGAAGAACTGCGCGGTGTGCAGCTTCGCGTCGCGGAAGGCCGCGTCGTCGCCGGCGCCGCGCAGGCAGGCGAGCGCGCTCTCGCCGAGCAGCCAGCCGCCGCAGACGATGCCCCACAGGCGCAGGTAGTGCACCGAGGCCGCGGCGGGCAGGCGCGCGTCGCGGCCGGCGGCTTCGAGCAGCCAGGCGAGCGCGGACTCGAGCGCCGCGACGCCGGCGGCGAGCTCTCGCCCGACACTCTGCGCGCGCGCATCGCTGCTCGCGCCCAGCGCCGCGACGGTCGTCCCGATCTCGGTGAGCAGCTCGCGCGCGCCGTGACCGCCGTCGCGCTGCGTCTTGCGGCCGACCAGATCCTGCGCCTGCACGCCCGTCGTGCCTTCGTAGATCGTCGTGATCCGCACGTCGCGCAGGTGCTGCGCGGCGCCCGTCTCCTCGACGAAGCCCATGCCGCCGTGGACCTGCACGCCCAGCGACGCCAGCTCGATGCCCGTCTCGGTGCACCAGCCCTTGGTGATCGGGGTCAGCAGGTCGCCGCGGCGCTGCCAGTAGGCGCGGCGCGCGGCGTCCGCCGTGCGCGCGGCGCGATCGAAGGCCGCGCCGCACACGTAGGCCAGCGCGCGCATCGCCTCGGTCTGCGCTTTCATCGTCAGCAGCATGCGACGC
>JBFWSI010000482.1:0-3834 GCA_050248455.1 Gammaproteobacteria bacterium
GCCGCGCGGGCAGATGACCCGGCGCTTCGAGCCAGAACAGCGTCTTGTGGTGCTCGCCGGGCGCGAGCACGACGTCGACGTGCTCGTCGTGCAGCACCCGGTCGCGCCGCTTGAAGACGAAGCGGACGGACAGCGGCGTCGCCGCGCTCACCGCGGCCGGCTCGGCGTCGGCGCCCTCGACATAGAGCTCGGCGTAGTAGCGGCCGGTCTTCTCGAGGTAGAGCGGCAGCGTGGTGCCGCTGGTCACGCTGGTCGGCAGCACCGCGTTCAGCATCAGGCGGCCGGTGGGCGGCGCGACGTAGCGCGCGGCGTGCACCGTCGCGGCGACGCCGAGACCGAGGATCAGGAACAACGGAACGAGTGTGCGCATGGCGACTCCTTGTCGAATGCGGAGGCGGGGAGCGTCGGCGACTAGCGCGGCAGCGTGCGCTCCTCGATCGGGGCCGGCCGGGCTTCACCCGCGGCGCCCGAGCTTGGCCCGGCGCGCGCCGGCGCCGGTTCCGGCGCGATGCCGGCCTGACGCCGCGTCAGCGCCTCGCGCGCGGCGATGGTCTCGAGTCGGCCGGGATCGAGCGCCTCGGCCCGCGCGAGGTAGTGCCCGGCCCGCGCGAGCCGGCCGCCGTCGATGTCGCGCCGGGCGAGCTCGAGATAGCGCCGCGCGAGGTCGGCAATGCCGTCCCGGGCAGCTTCGTTGGTCGGATCCAGCGCGAGCACGTCGCGGTATTTCTCGTAGGCATTTTCGCCGGCCGGCTCGGTGTAGCGCGCGGCCTCGATGTCGGTCGCGGCGCGCGTCAGCAGATCGTCGACGCGCGCGGCGAGGGTCAGCGTCGCGTTGTCCAGCGGCTGTCGGTCGGCTTCCGATATCGCAGCCGGTGCCGTGGCTGCGACGGGCGCACGCGCGGGGACCGGCAGCTGTCGCGCGAGCAGGATCACGCCTGCGGTCAGCAGCACCAGCAGCACGCCGCCGGCGAACAGCGAGCGGCGCGGCACGACGATCGTGCCCGGTGAGGTCGGAGGCGAGGCGGCGGGGGCCGCGGTCCCGCCCGGCCGCGTCGGCTCCTCGTCGGCCGGCAGCGGGCCGATGCTCAGGATCGGCGCCACCCGCGTCAGGACGGCCGCCGGCGATTCCGGCAGCTGGAATTCCCGCCGCCACTGCGCCACGGACTGCGGGCGATCCTGGATGCGGAAGCGCAGCGCGTGGTCGACGGCGGCGACGAAGCCAGGGCTGTAATCGGCGCGGAACGCGAGCTCGGCCGGCTGATAGGTATCGCTTTCCTGCTGGGCCAGCGCGTGGCTGCGCTCGACCGCGTCCGGCGGCGGCTGGCCCGACATCGCGCGGTAGAGCGTCGCGCCTAGCCCGTAGATGTCGGTCCACGGACCCTGCTGGTCGCTCTTGCCCGCGTACTGCTCGATCGGCGCATAGCCCGGCGACACGAAGTTCGTCAGCGTCTTCGCTTCCTCGGGCGTCGCATGGCGCGCCGAGCCGAAGTCGAGCAGCACGGGCTCGCCGCTGGTGCGGATCAGCACGTTGGCGGGCTTGATGTCCCGATGCACGTAGCCCTGCGCATGGATGATCTCGAGGCCGTCGAGCAGGCCCGCGAGCCAGGCCAGCAGCTGCGCCTCGTCGAGCCGGCCGATCCGGCGCAGCACGCGATCGAGGCCTTCGCCTTCCTCGTACTGCATCACCATGTAGGCCGTGCGGTTGTGCTCGAACACGTTGTGGACGCGCACGATGTTCGGGTGCTCGAAGCGGGCGAGGGTGCGCGCCTCGCTGAGGAAGCGGTGCAGGCCGGTGGTGTATTCGGCTTCGAGCTGTGCCGTCAGCGGCTGGATCGTGAGATCGGTTTCGCGCCGCGCGAGGTGGCCCGGCAGGTATTCCTTGACCGCGATGGCGCGGTGCAGGTTGTCGTCGTGCGCGAGATACGTGATGCCGAACGCGCCCTGGCCGAGCACGCGTTCGATGCGATACCAGAGGACGCGCGCGCCGACGGGCAACGCATTGCGATAAGTACTCAACAGGGACATGCCGGCGCGATGGTCCGGCCTGTCCCGCGTCACGTCAACGGCGGCGCGCGCGGGCCCGGCCTCGCCGGTGCGCGGCCGCTGGCGCAGGGCTGCCTCTACGGAATGGCCGTTGCGATCTTCGATCCCACCCATGCGTCCCTGCTCACGACATCAAGTTGTGATCAACTGTAGCGCTATATTCGCTGATAAGCGTGAATAGGCTATCTTGCGGCGGACACCGGCATGTCCACCCCGCAGCCCGGCTCGCCGCGCGAGCCGCGGGCGCCCGGGCGCGACAGGCCCTCCGCCGCAGTGCCGACGACGAGATCCGAGCCCATGCCACTGACAGCGAATTCACTCCGATACAACGCCGCCACGCCGTTCCGCGTGCTGCTCGTCGACGACGAGCCCGCGCAGCGCGCGCTGGAACGCGAAATCCTCGAACCCCCGCGCTACCAGACCGTCGAGGCGAGCAACGGCATGGAGGCGCTGGCGCTGATCACGCAGTACGATTTCGACGCCGTGGTGCTCGACAAGCGCATGCCGGGCATGGACGGCGAGGAAGTGATCCGCCGCATCCGCGAGGATCTCGGCGAAGCGATGCTGCCGATCATCATGGTCACCGGCAGCAGCACCAGCGAGATCCTGCCGGCGGGGCTGCGCGCCGGTGCGACGGACTTCATCCGCAAGCCCTACAACGCCGACGAGTTCACCGCGCGCGTCGATGCCGCGATCAACCGCAAGCGGCTCACCGATCAGCTCGACAGCGCCGAAGCCGTGCTGTTCGCGCTCGCGCGCATGGTCGAGGCCAAGGACGGCGGCACCGGCGATCACTGCACGCGGCTCGCGCACTTGGCCATGCGTTTCGGTCACGAGCTCGGCCTCGACGGCGAACAGCTGCTGGCCCTGCGGCGCGGCGGGGTGCTGCACGACATCGGCAAGCTCGGCATCCCCGATCGCATCCTGCTCAAGCCCGGCGCGCTGGACGACGCCGAATGGGCGATCATGCGCTCGCATACCGTGATCGGCGAACGCCTGTGCAGCGCGCTGAAGAGCTTCCGGCTCACGGTGCAGATCATCCGTTCGCACCATGAACGCTGGGACGGCTCGGGCTATCCCGATGCGCTCGCCGGCAACGACATTCCGCTGCTCGCGCGCGTGTTCCAGATCTGCGACATCTTCGACGCGCTGAGCCATCCTCGCTCGTACAAGCCGGGACTGCCGCGCGATGAAGTGGTGCGCGTGCTGCGCGAGGAGACCGCGCGCGGCTGGCGCGATCCCGAGCTGATGCGCCTCTTCCTCGCCATGATCGAGCGCGATCCCTCGAGCTGCGAGCCGCCGGCGACGGACGAGGATCTCGGGCAGACCTTGTTCGAGGACATCCGGCGGACGACGGAGCTGCCCGGCAGGCCGCTCGGCGCGGTGGCGGCCGACTGAGCGTCCGGACGGGCAGCCGAAGCATGGGCGCCTCACGAGCCGCGAGCCCTCCGCCGGCGTCCAGGAATGCCGGCGTCATGGCGCGCGGCCTCGGCTGGCCGGTCTCGATTGCCCTTGCCCTCGTCGCCCTGGGCTACGGACTTCCGATCCGGCTGCCGATCGAGGGCCTGCTGCTGGGCGTCGCGGCGCTGCTCGTCGCGATGTGGGCGGTGTCGCGCCGGATGCTTGGGCGGCGCGTCGCCTGGCTGCGCACGGCGATGCGGCGCGCGGGCGAGGGTGAGCTCGGCGTGCGGCTGGCCGCGAAGGGCGAGCCGGCGTGGGACGCGATCGCCGAGGCCTTCAATTCGACGATGGCGAATATCGAGCGCGAGCGCGAGCGGCTCGTCCGGCGCG
>JBFWSI010000483.1:0-3829 GCA_050248455.1 Gammaproteobacteria bacterium
GAAATGGCTCTATGCGGAGGGCGTCGCCCTCGAGGCGCTGCTGGTGCTGCGTGCCTTGCTGTCGCCGCCGTTCATCTGGGGCTGGGCGCTGCTGCGCGGCGAGCTGCCGCGGGTGTTTGCTGCATCGCGGACCGCGCTGCTCGTCGCGGCGGCCGGCGGACTGTCCGGCTATTACGTCGGCACCTGGTTCGATTTCCGCGCGCTGCAGCTGATCGACGCGAGCCTCGAGCGCGTGCTGCTCTTCACCTATCCCGCGATAGTCGTCTGCCTGCGCGCGCTGTCGCGACGGGAATGGCCGTCGCGCCGCGAGGTCCTCGCCGCAGTGGCGACCTATGCGGGCGTCGCCTGCGCGGTCGGCGGTGTCGATGCCGCGCTGTGGCAGGCGAACGGCGTCGGTGCGAGCTTCGTGCTGGTTTCGGCCGCGACCTTCGCCGTCTATCTGCTCGCGAACGAGCACGTCGGGCGTCGCTTCGGCAGCGTCGGCTTCCTGGTCGTCGCGGCGACGGCGGCGGCGATCGCGCTGACGCTGCACTTCGCGGTGACGAGCGAGGCAGCCGCGCTGACGGCGATTTCACCGCGCGCGTGGAGCCTGCTCGTCGTGATGACGGCATTCACCAACGTGCTGCCGCTGTTCATGCTGTCGGCCGGCATCGCCCGCATCGGCGCCGCGCGCGCCGCGATCCTCAGCTCGATCGGCCCACCCGCGACGCTTGCGATGGCGTGGTATTTCCTCGACGAGCGGCTGCATGCCGTGCAGCTGCTCGGCGCCGCCGCGATCGTCGCCGGCATCGTGATCCTCGAAGCGGGCAGGGCGCCGCGCGGCAAGCCTGCGCGGCCCTAGCGTGCTTGCCGGTTCATGCGCCCAATGAATTCAGCCACGGAGAACACAGAGAACACGGAGGAAGAAATGGGTTGTTCCGAGCCGCGGCAGCGTCGTCGCCAACAGCCATGATCGAGTCACGGAGGCGCAGGCCCAATCAATCTCTTCCCTCCGTGTTCTCTGTGTTCTCCGTGGCTAAATTCAGTGCACTTCAGGCAGCGCACGCGTTTGCAGGGATCCCGGGTTGCGCGCTGCGCGCTCCACCCGGGCTACGAAGCGTCCTCGTCGGCCTGCTTCGCCTGCGCGTTGAGCCAGGCGACGGTCTTCTTCCACTGCGCGACGGGACGGATCGGGATGCCGGCGTAGGTGCCGGGATGCAGCACGTGCTTCGCGACCACGGATTTGCCGAGCACGGTGACGTCGCTGCAGATTTCGAGATGGCCCGTGACGCCGACCTGGCCCGCGAGCACCACGCGATCGCCGAGCTTCGTGCTGCCGGAAATGCCGGTCTGCGACACGAGCAGGCAGTCCTCGCCGACCTGCACGTTGTGCGCGACCATCACGAGGTTGTCGATCTTGGTGCCGCGTCCGACGCTGGTCGCGGTGAAGCGGCCGCGGTCGATCGTCGCGTTCGCGCCGATCTCGACGTCGTCGGCGATGACGACGTTGCCGAGCTGCGGGATCTTGTGATGCCGCCCCTCGTGCATCACGAAGCCGTAGCCGTCGCCGCCGATCACGGCCCCCGGCTGCACGACGACGCGATGGCCGAGCACGCAGTCCTCGCGCACCGTCACGTGCGCATGGATCACGCAGTCCTCGCCGAGCACCACGCGATCCATCAGCACGGCGCTCGCATGGACGACGCTGCGCGCGCCGATGCGCGCCTCGCGCCCGATCACGGCATAGGGGCCGATGCGCACCCCGGCGCCCAATGTCGCCCGCGGATCGACCACGGCCGTCGGGTGTATCGGCAGATCCTGCGAGTACTGCGAGGGCACGAACAGCGCGGCGACCAGCGCGCAGGCATATTCCGGCGCTTCGTGCACGAGGCAGGACTTGCCTTCGATGAGCCCGCCCGGGCGTACGATGAACGCCGGAATCGCGGAGTCGCGCGCCGCACGCGCGTGTTTCGGCCGACCGACGAAGGACAGGCGGCGCGGCAGATCGTCGCTGATCCCGCACACGCCCTCGATCGGCAGGGCGGGATCGCCGTGGAGCTCCAGGCCGAGACGCTGTGCGATGTCGCCGAGTGTGAGCACGGTGATCCTTTGGGGCAGAAGCGCGCGCCGCGGCATGGTGACGCAAGCACCGCGCGAATGGTATCCCCGCGCCGCGCGACGCGAGCGAGGGCACTGCGACGCGTGAGCGCTGCTGTGTAAAGGACACTCTGCAAAAGCAGAGCGTCCGTGGGCCATGGATGGCCCGCCCGCGAATCGAATGCGCAAGCATTCGATTCGCGGAGGCGAGTCCGGGCTTGCCCCGGTCTCGCCGACTCTGAACAAGGCCTGGACGGACTTGTTCAGAGCTTCCTACACTGCGCAGCTCCCGCGTCGCGCGCATGTGCGGCGTGCCCGCAGCGATCAGGAGCCGTGCGGCTCGCGAGATACACGATGGCGAACAGCAAGACTGCCCATGCCGCGGGCGCGGCGAAGACGAGCGGCAAGGACGCGACGAAGGGCGGCGACGCGCGCCGCCGGTTTCTGCCTTTCGCAATCGTCGCCGGCCTCGGCCTGTTGTTGACGGCCTATCTCACCTACGAGTCGGGCCGGCCGGGCGCGCTCGCATTCTGCGCCGCCGGCAGCGGGTGCGACGTCGTGCAGTCGAGCCGCTATTCGATGCTGCTCGGCGTGCCGCTCGCGGCCTGGGGCTTCTTCGCCTACCTCGCACTCGCACTCGCGGCCTGGATTCGGAGCAGGGCGGCGCTCTGGTTCATCGCCTGCGTCGGCCTCGCCGTGAGCGTCTACCTGACGCTGCTCGGCCTCGTCGATCTCGACGCGACCTGCGTCTGGTGTCTCGCTTCGCTGCTGCTGTGGCTGATCGCCGCCGCGCTGGCGTGGCGAATCGTCGCGGTCCTGCCCGGCGCGTCGCGGCTGACGAGCGCGGGCCTGGCCGGGATCGTCGTGCTGGTCCTGCATCTCCACTACGCGGGCATTTTCGATCCCGCCGCCGGGCCCGAGGATCCTTATGCGCGCGACGTCGCCGCGGCGCTCAGCGCCAGCGGCGCGAAGTTCTACGGCGCGTCGTGGTGTCCGCACTGCCAGGACCAGAAGAAGCTGTTCGGCGCGGCGGCGCGCGGACTGCCCTACGTCGAATGCGCGCCCAACGGGGCCCGTGCGCCGCAGGCGACCGCCTGCGTCGCCGAGGACATCAAGGGCTATCCGACCTGGATCATCAACGGCAACCGCTACCAGCGCATGCTGAGCGTCGAACAGCTCGGCCGGATGGCCGGGCTGCCGCCGCCCGGGAAGCCGTGAGATCGGCCGGGGGCGTCCGGCCCGACTGGCGCTGGCTCAAGGATCCGGGACATTTCCTCGCGCTGGGCGCCGGCACCGGCCTCGTCAAGATCGCACCGGGAACCTTCGGCTCGCTGCTGGGCGTGGCGGTCTACCTCGCGCTGCCGCCGCTAGGCGCGGCGGGGGCCGTCGGCGTGGTGGGGCTGATGATTGCCGTCGGCGTGCCGATATGCGGGCGGACCGCCCGCGCGCTCGGCGTGCACGACCATCCCGCGATCGTCTGGGATGAGGTCACAGGCGTCGTTTTGACACTCGTTTGCGGTTCGGGGACGTGGATCGGCGTAGGACTGGGCTTCCTGCTGTTCCGGATTTTTGATATCTGGAAGCCCTGGCCGGTACGCTGGGCTGACGGACGCGTCGGCGGCGGGATCGGCGTGATGCTGGACGACCTCCTGGCCGCCGTGTACGCCGCGATAGGGCTGGTGCTATTCGAATATATTTCATATAGTTAAGCCACAAAGAAGAAATTGACATTAAAAACTTCAATTAAAGCCCA
>JBFWSI010000484.1:0-3828 GCA_050248455.1 Gammaproteobacteria bacterium
TGAGCGCAAATACGCTCCAGTGCGTGATAATTGGCGTCATTCCCGCGCAAGCGGGAATCCACGCCTGAGAACGAGGTCTCCGTCGGGCGATTCCTTTTTTTTTTGCTGGATGCCGGGGGAGTGCGTGGATGTCCGCTGGCGCGGGCATGTCGGGGGAGGTTCCTACACGGGCATATGCTATCGAACAGCCGGTGGAGCGTATTGATGCTCCGCTATATAGATTATTCAGCATGTCAGAGGGCAAGGAGCCCCGGATTCCGCTGCGCTCCTTCCGGACTACGAGATCCGGCAGCGGTTCACACCACGCGATCGCGCGGCGCTGTGCCCGCGAAGTAGGCTTCGAGATTCTCTATCACGCGCATGCCCATCGCGACGCGGGTCTCGAGCGTCGCGCTGCCGAGATGCGGCAGGAGGACGGCGTTGTCGAGGGTCTTCAGCGCTTCGGGCAGCTGCGGTTCGCCGTCGTAGACGTCGAGGCCGGCGCCGGCGATGCGGCGATTCACCAGCGCATCGACGAGTGCGGCCTGATCGATGATGTCGCCGCGTGCGGTGTTGATCAGGAAAGCCTCCGGCTTCATCAACGCGAGCCGCTGCGCGTTCATCAGGTGGCGCGTCGCGGCGCCGCCCGGGCAATGCAGCGCGACGAAATCGGCCGCGCACAGCAGTTCCTCTACGCTGGCGCAAGCCGTTGCGCCGAGCGCGTGGCAGAGCTCGAGCGGAGGCGGCGCGGGATCGTGGAAGAGGATGCGCATGCCGAAGCCGAAGTGCGCCCTGTGCGCCATCGCGCGCGCGATGCGGCCGAAGCCGACGAGGCCCAGCGTCCTGCCGGTGACTTTGCTGCCCATCATGTGCGTCGGCCGCCAGCCGGTCCATTCGCCGCCGCGGACCTGGCGCTCGCCCTCACCGGCGCGCCGCGCGACCATCAGCATCAGGGTCATCGCGAGATCCGCGGTGCAGTCGGTGAGCACCTCGGGCGTATTGGTGACGATGAGGCCGCGCTCTTTCGCCGCCTCGAGATCGATGTGGTTGTACCCGACGCCGTAGTTCGCAATCAGCTTCGCGCGCAGGCCGTCGACTTCGAGCACCTCCGCGGTGATCCGATCCGACACCGTCGGGCACAGCGCGTCGGCCGTGCGCAATGCGTCCTGCAGTGCGGCGACGGACAGCGGCTCGTCCGCGTCGTTGACGGTGACGTCGAACAGCTCGCGCAGCCGCGCCTCGACCGGCGCCGGCCAGCGGCGCGTGACGACGATCCTGGGTTTGCTCATGGCGTCGAGGCGCTCGTCGCGGATCTCATCGACGTCCCCGCGCGGCGATCGCGTCGGCCTGGCGCACGATGTTCTCGGCCATGCGCGCCGAGGCGGCGTCGATCAGGCGGCCGTCGAGCTGCGCCGCGCCCTTGCCCGCCTTCGCCGCTTCGTCGAGCGCGACGAGGATGCGCCGCGCGCGCTCGACTTCGACCTGCGTCGGCGACATCTCGGCGTTCGCGAGCGCGATCTGGCTCGGGTGGATGGCCCATTTGCCCTCGAAGCCCAGCGCCGCGGCGCGCTTCGCGGCGGCGACGAAGCCGTCCGGATCGTTGAAGTCGCCGTAGGGGCCGTCGATCGCGCGCAGGCCGTAGGCGCGGCATGCGACCAGCATGCGCTGCAGGCTCGCGTGCCACTGATCGCCGGGATAGTCTGGATTGAGGCCGCCGATGCTGACGGTGCGCGCACGACAGCTCGCGGCATAGTCGGCGACGCCGAAGTGCAGCGCCTCGAGCCGCGGGCTGGCCTGCGCGATGGCTTCGACGTTCGCCATGCCCAGCGTCGTCTCGATCAGGCATTCGATGCCGATCCGGTGCGGGATGCCGCAGGCGGTCTCGATCTGCGTCAGCAGGCAGTCGACGACGTAGACGTCCGACGGCACGCCGACCTTGGGGATCAGGATCGTGTCGAGGCCGGCGCCGGCCGCCTCGACGATGTCGACGAGGTCGCGATACATGTAGTGCGTGTCGAGCCCGTTGATGCGCACCGACAGCGTCTTGCCGGTGCCGCGCCAGTCGAGCTCCTTGATCGCCTGCACGATGTTCCGGCGCGCCTGCGCCTTGTCGTCGGGCGCGACCGCGTCCTCGCAGTCGAGGAACACGTAGTCGGCGGCCGAGGCGAGCGCCTTCTCGAACATCCGCGGATTCGATCCCGGCACCGCCAGCTCACTGCGCTGCAGGCGCGCTTTCGCGTGCGGATACTGTGTGAAGCTCATGTCCATCTCCTCGAGTCGTGACGGGAGGGCCAGGGCTGCGCCACCGTCGTCTGGCACAGGCAAGAACAAGCGCGCAGTCCGCGCGCCTATCAGGCCGTGCGCCGCAGCGGTTCCGATGCCTGGCCGGCCGGGTGCGTCTCGCGCAGGTATTGCTGGGCGGCGGCGACGCCGCTGCCGAGCTCGATGCCGATGCCGACGTCGCACATCGCCATTTCGGTGCCGACCAGCGCGCTCAGGATCATCAGCTCGTTCAAATCGCCGAGATGGCCGATGCGGAACACCTTGCCGGCGACCTTGTTGAGCCCGAGGCCCAGCGACAGGTCGTAGCGCTGGTAGGCGGTGTTGACGACCGCGGCGCTGTCGTAGCCCTCGGGCACGACGATCGCGCTGACGGTGTTCGAATACCACTTCGGCTCCTTCGCGCACAGCTTCAGGCCCCATGCGGCGACCGCGCGGCGCACGGCCTCGGCGAGGCGCTGGTGACGCGCGTACACGTTCTCGAGCCCCTCTTCGAAGAGCATCGCGAGCGACTCGCGCAGGCCGTGGATCAGCGTCATCGCCGGCGTGTGCGGGAACCAGCCGCCCTCGTTCATGCGCAGCATGTCGTCGAAGTCGAAGTAGTAGCGCGCGAGCTTCGCCTGCTTGCGCAGCTCGAGCGCCTTCTGGCTCGCGCAGACGATGCCGAGGCCGGTCGGCAGCATGAAGCCCTTCTGCGAGCCCGCGACGGCGAGATCGACGCCCCATTCGTCCATGCGGAAATCGAGGCAGCCGATCGAGCTCACGCCGTCGACGCAGAGCAGCGCGGGATGCTGCAGCTCGTCGAGGATCTTGCGCACGCCGTGGACCTCGCTGGTGACGCCGGTGGCGGTCTCGTTGTGCGTGACCAGCACGGCCTTGATCGCGTGCGCGCGATCGGCAGCGAGAACTGCGCGATAGCGCTCCAGCGGCACGCCCTCGCCCCACTCGACGTCCTCGTTGATCACTTCGAGGCCGAAGCGCGTGCAGAGCTCGGACCACAGCAGGCTGAACTGGCCGAAGCGGGCGGCGAGCACCCGATCGCCCGGCGACAGCGTGTTCGCGATCGCCGCTTCCCAACCGCCCGTGCCCGACGAGGCGAACACGAAGACCTTGCCGCTGCGCGTGCAGAAGACCTTCTTCAAGTCCTCGAACAGCGGCAGCGTGATTGCGGGATAGTCACTGCGCCGATGATCTTCGAGCGGCACGTCCATCGCGCGACGCAGGCGCTCGGGGATGTTGGTGGGGCCGGGAATGAAGAGAAAGTTTCTGCCGGGCATGAAGGATCCTCCGGTGGCTGCCGTGACCGGAAATCGATCTCTGCCCGCGTCAGACGGATTCCGATGTCGAGTGTCGTAGCGATGGCGCCGCCGGCTCGGCGACGCCACGAGCAAGTGCCCCGCGAATGTACACGCGCATTTTCGACGCCGCAAACACCGCGCAGCCATTTCGCGGCCTGTATACAAGGCCCGCGCGACGTTCCGGCGCCCGTCGTCTACGCCGCCAAGGCGCGCGTGAGATCGGCGATGAGGTCTTGCGCGTCCTCGAGCCCCAGCGACAGGCGTATCAGCT
>JBFWSI010000485.1:0-3826 GCA_050248455.1 Gammaproteobacteria bacterium
CGATCGTCGCTATGGCGCTAAGTACCACAATTTATGCAAGACTCAATAATCTATATAGCTGAGCGTAAATGCGCTCCACCGCGTGTTGTGTATCGTCATTCCCGCGCCAGCGGGCATCCACGCCTGACGAGGAGCTCTCCGTCGGGCGATTCTTCTTTTTCCGCGCTGGACGCCGGGGGAGTGCGTGGATGCCCGCTGGCGCGGGAATGACGTCGGAGGTTGCTACACGGGCATACGCTATCGAACCGCCAGTGGAGTGGGTTTACGCTCAGCTATATAGCCACGGAGAACACGGAGAAAGGAGATTGATGGGCCTGCGCCTCCGTGACTCGGTCGCGGCGATTGGCGACGACGCCACGGAGGCATCAAGCAATCCTTTCTTCCTCCGTGTTCTCCGTGGCTAGATCAGCCGGCGCTCGAGGCGGCGTGACCTTTCTATGACAAGCCGACGACGGGGACCAGCGCCCCGTGCACGGCGCGGGCGGCGTCGGAGCCGAGGAAGAGGATCACGCTCGCGAGATCGATCGGGCGCACCCACAGGCTGAAGTCCGCATCGGGCATGTCGGCGCGGTTGCGCGGCGTGTCGAGGATCGACGGCAGCACTGCGTTGACGTTGATGCCGTGGCCGCGCAGTTCGCGGGCGAGGCTCTCGGTCAGGCGCATCACCGTGCTCTTTGCCGCGCAGTAGGCGCTCATGTTCGGCAGCCCTTCGCGCGCCGACTGCGCGCCGACATTGACGATGCTGCCGCGGCCGCGGCGGATCATCATCGGCACGCTCGCGCGCACCGCGTTGCGCATGGTGTCGACGTTCAGGCGGAACATGGCCTCCCACTCGTCGTTCGCCGTCGCGTACGCGGGGGTGCCCATCGCGAAGCCGCCGGCGACGTTCAGCAGCGCATCGAACTCGCCGAAGGACGCGAACGCGGCCTGCGTGGCGGCGGCATCGTTCAGATCGAGCGCACGCCAGACGCCCGGCAGCGTCGCGAGCTCCCCGTCGATCGCGACGTCGACGCCGATGGTGTCGGCGCCCGCCGCGCGGGCCTGCACGATCTCCGCCCGCCCGAGCGCCCCGTTGGCCCCCGTCTCCAGGATCCGCTTGCCGCTCAGCGCCATCGTCGCCTCCGTTGCGTGAAGTGACGCTATCTTCGCTGCATCGACCGGCGCATGCCAGCGCGCAGGCCACACACCATCCCGGCTACGAATTCGCGCGCTACGTAAGGGAAGGCGTCCCGGCTTTTCGGTACTGCGGATCGTCGAGCCCTGCGATCGGGATGAAGCCCGGCAGCGCGCGGAAGCGTGCGATCCATGCGAGCACGGCGGGGTAGGGTTCGAGCGCGATGCCGCCCATCGGCGCCAGCGCCACGTAGGGAAAGTTCGCGATGTCGGCGATGCTCGGCCGCTCGCCGGTGAGCCAGGGTCGCGTCTTCAGCTCCGCGTCGAGGATTTCGAGCGAGCGCGCGCCGCGCACGCGCGCCTCGTCGAGATTGGCCGGAAAGCCCGGCGGCAGGCCGTTGGCCGGAATGCCGAAGGCGACCAGCGCCCGCGCCGTGAACACGCCGTACTGGATCCAGCTCGCCGCGAAGGCCAGCCATTCGGTGATCGCGGCCATCGCGCGCGGCTCGCGCGGATACCAGGGATCGGGACCATGGGTCGAGGCCAGATAGACGAGTATCGCGGCCGAGTCGCGCAACAGGAGCTCGCCGTCGCGGAGCGCCGGCACCTCGCCGCGCGGATTGATCGCGAGGTAAGCGGCACCGTGCTGCTCGTCGCTCATCAGATCGACGTCGACGATCTCGTGCGGGAGCGCGAGAAAGGACAGCAGCAGGCGCACCTTGTAACTGTTGCCGGATTCGGGATAGGAATAGAGCTTCAGCATCTCAATGGCTCCGGTGACTGGAGAAAGCGACGCGATCGAGCACGGCGAGCAGGAGGGCGGACAGCACGAACGCCATGTGCACGACCACGTACCACAGCAGCTTGTCGTTTGGCACGCTGCGCAGTTCCATGAACACGCGCAGCAGGTGAATCGAGGAGATCGCGACGATCGATGCCGCGACTTTCAGCTTCAGCGTGCTCGAGTCGAGCTTGCCCAGCCATTCGAGCTTGTGTTCGCCGGGCGCGACATCGATGCGCGAGACGAAGTTCTCGTAGCCGCTGAACATCACCATCACGATGAGGCTGCCGACGAGCGTGAGATCGATGAGCCCCAGCACGGTCAGCACGAGGTCGGCCTCGGCCAGTTCGGTGATGTGCAGCAGAACGTGGAGCAGTTCCTGGAAGAACTTCACGCCCAGCGCGAGCACCGCGACGGACAGGCCGAAGTAGATCGGTGCGAGCAGCCAGCGTGTCGCGAACAGCGTGCGCTCGAAAATGGATTCCAAGGATTTCATGATGCCGAAAGCGTGTGGCCGACGACCCGACGGGTCGCCGGTGCAGGGACGACGACGGCCGGGGCGATCAGCGCGGGCGTGGGCCGCCCGGGCCGCTGCCCGGACGACGTGGGCCGCCCGGGCCGCCGGGACCCGGGGTGCGAGGCTTCGCGGGGTTCACGCGGGCGGGACGGCCGTTGAGCGGCGCGCCATCGAGCGCCTTGACCGCGGCTTCTGCCTCGTCCTGGTCCGGCATTTCGACGAAACCGAAGCCCTTCGAGCGACCGGTCTCGCGATCGATGACGATCTTGGCCGAGGACACTGCGCCGTAGCGTTCGAACGCCGCGCGCAGTTCGTCCTCGGTGATGGAATACGGCAGATTGCCCACGTAGATGTTCATAGGAAGCGGGTCCCCTCACACGCTGCCATTGCTTGCACGAGTTGCGACCGGCCCTCGACCAATGGCAGAGAAGTAGAGCCCCGGCCCTGCAGCGCGAGGACGGTTCGCCGTGTGCCCGACGCTGCCGTCCCGAAACCCGCAGCGTCGAGCACGGGTTCCAGCCACCCCATACGGTTGTTCTGACTGTAGCAACTGAATCTGTAAACGACAACGTCGGCTCCTGTCGCCAACACCGGCGGCGCGGGACGATGTCTTCACGGGATCGCCGACGTCTCGCGCAGCACCTCAACGCGGTTTGCGCGATCCATCGTGGCGCGGCCGCGGGCGACGCCCGTCCGGTGTGCGCGTCGCGACGCCGCGCGCATGACGCGACTGCTCCGCACGCGGCGCAGGCCGCGTGCGCTTGTCCTGCAGTCCGCGCTCGGCCGGCGTGCGCGGCAGTCCCGTGTGCTGGGTCAGCAGCGTCGTGCCGGGCTTGCGCCGACCTTCGGCGTCCGTGCCCGTGCCCGCCGGCTGCCAGGGCGGCACCAGCTTGCCGGCGCCGCTGCCGATCAGATCGGCGCGTCCCATGCGCTGTAGCGCTGCACGCAGCATCGGCCAGTTGTGAGGATCGTGGTAGCGCAGGAAGGCCTTGTGCAGGCGTCGGACGCGCAGGCCCTTCGGTATGTGCACGTCCTCCGTGTCGCGGCCGACCCGTCGCAGCGGGTTCTTGCCGGAGTGGTACATCGCCGTCGCAGTCGCCATCGGCGACGGCAGGAAGGCCTGCACCTGATCGGCGCGGAAACCGTGTTCCTTCAGCCACAGCGCGAGCTCGAGCATGTCCTCGTCGCGCGTGCCGGGATGCGCAGCGATGAAGTAGGGGATCAGGTACTGCTCCTTGCCGGCCGCTTTCGAGTACTTGTCGAAGAGCTGCTTGAAGCGGTAGTAGGCACCGACACCGGGCTTCATCATCTTCGACAGCGGGCCTTCGGCGATCGCTTCCGGCGCAATCTTCAGATAGCCGCCGACGTGATGCGTCGCCAGCTCGCGCACATAGTCCGGTGATTCGATCGCGAGG
>JBFWSI010000486.1:0-3824 GCA_050248455.1 Gammaproteobacteria bacterium
TTCTCGGTATCGGTGACGAAATAGGGCGAGATGTAGCCGCGATCGAACTGCATGCCCTCGACGATGTCGAGCAGAGTCTCGGTGGTCTTCGATTCGTCGACCGTGATCACGCCGTCGCGACCGACTTTCTCCATCGCGCGGGCGACGAGCTCGCCGATCTCGGGATCGTTGTGCGCGGCGATCGTCGCCACCTGCGCCATCTCGCGCGGCGTCGTGACCTTGCTGGCCTGCGCATGCAGCGCGCTCACCACCGTTTTCAGCGCACGATCGAGCCCGCGCTTGAGATCTATCGCGCTCGCGCCGGCGACGACGTTGCGCACGCCGTCGGCGAGGATCGCGTGCGCGAGCACGGTCGAGGTGCTGGTGCCGTCGCCGACCAGATCGCCGGTCTTCTCGGCGGCCTGCCGCAGCATCTGCGCGCCGAGGTTCTCTTCCGGGTCCTTCAGCGCGAACTCCTTCGCGATCGTGACCCCGTCGTTGCAGTCCACCGGGGCGCCGAACTTCTTCTGGATCAGCACGGACTTCGACTTGGGGCCCAGCGTGATGCGCACGGCATCGGCCAGCTGGCCGGCGCCACGCAGGATCTTCTCGCGCGCCTCGGACCGAAACATCACCTGCTTGTAGTTCATCGCAGCCTCCCGTCGATCTGGCCGGCCGCTCGCCGGCGGAGGAAAACTTAGTGGGCCTGCGCAAGCCGGGCGTTGATCGGCCTCAATGCCGCGGCGACCGCCTCGCGCGCGAACCCGGGGTATTGCGCGCTGGCTGCCAAGTGCCGGCATCGAGCCGGCCCACCGTTGGAGGATAGCCGACACGAGAATGGCCGAACGGCGAATCGACAGCGGGCGCCGCGATCGGGGAATGATCGACGGACGGCGTGCGCCCGACCCCAGGGTCTGCGCCGCGATGTTCATTTCGCCAGGAGGCCCCATGGCTAGCGTCGGCTTTCACGAACCGGTCGAAGAGCTGTCGGACGAGGTGCGCGACATGCATCGCGCCGTCGTGTCCCTGATGGAGGAGCTCGAGGCCATCGACTGGTACAACCAGCGCGCGCATGCCTGCAAGGACGCGACGCTCAGAAAGATCCTCATGCACAACCGCGACGAGGAGATGGAGCACGCGGCGATGGTGCTCGAATGGATCCGCCGGCGCGACGAGCGCTTTTCGCTGCAGCTGAAGGACTATCTGTTCACCACCAGGAGCCTCGAAAGCGACGGTCACTGACATTGAGCGGCATCGCGGACGGATTTATTCTTCGATGAACCCGGCTTCGATCGTCCGTTGAAGATTTCGAAAGGAGGCGTCTGACATGAGTACCGGCACCGTTCGCTTGCATCGCGTCCTGCGCGCGCCCGCGGAGCGCGTCTATCGCGCCTTCCTCGAAGCCGACGCCTTGGCCAAATGGCTGCCGCCGAACGGCTTCACCTGCACGGTCCACGAGATGGAAGCGGCCGTCGGCGGGCGCTTCCGCATGAGCTTCCGCAATTTCGGCAGCGGCAACAGCCACGCTTTCGGCGGCGAATACCTCGAGCTTCTGCCGTTCACGAAGATCCGCTACGTCGATCGCTTCGACGATCCCGGTCTGCCCGGGCAGATGGAAGTCACCGTCACGCTGCGCGAAGTGTCCTGCGGCGTCGAGCTCGACATCGTGCAGGCCGGGATACCCGAGGTGATTCCGGTCGAGCAGTGCTATGTCGGCTGGCAGGAATCGCTCGCTCAACTCGCACGGCTCGTCGAGCCCGAGATACCTGACTGAGAGGACGCAGGGACGATTGTTCCGCCGTTCGAGCGCCGCCGCTCGCTCGGTTCTAAACCCGCGACCGCTTCCGGTCGACAACCTTGACGGGCATCACGCTTCGACGAGGGACCGGAAATATGGACGCGATCACCAGTCAGCGCCTGTCGGGCATGCTCGCCCGCTCGTTTTCATCGCTCTCATCGAATCAGGCTGCGGAAGGCGAGCGCGCTCAGCGCGGCCAGGACGTGCGCCGGCCGCGTTGCGATCACCATCGCTGCGACAAGCCCAGAGGAGCGGAAGCAAAGGACGACGCGGACGCGTCGGCGAAGCTGAGCTATCGCCGCAGCGAAGGGACTTCGCTGTTCATCAAGACGCGGGAAGGCGACACGGTGGAATTGAAGATTGCCGTGCGCCAGTCGACTTCGCTCGCCGCCACGCAGAAGCAGGACGGCGAGCAGACGACCGCCGCGGTGGAGAAGACCTCGAAGCTCGGCGCGCGCGTCTCCTTCGAAGTCGACGGCGAACTGAACGAAGAGGAGAGGGCCGCCATCGCGAGCGTGATCGGGCAGGTCGGCCAGCTGGCGCAGCAGTTCTTCGATGACGACGTGGCCGGCGCCTTCGACGCCGCGGCCGCTTTGAAGGTCGATGCGTCGCAGCTCGCCGGCGTCGGGCTCAAGCTGAGTCTGCGCGAGCAGATGACCTATACGTCGAAAGGACTGCCGGCGAACGTGATCGCGCTGCCGACGGCAACGCCCGTGCCGGCGGCGAATACGAGCTCGCCGGCCGCGCCCGCTGCGGCAACGACAGTTGACGCGACGCCGGCCGATGCCGCCGCCGAGTCGACGTCGGCGACGACAGCGCCCGCGTCGGAACAGTCGCCGAGCGCATCGACCGCGGATACGGCCACGCCGACGCAAGCCTCGTCGGCGCCGGACGCGATTCGCGGCTTCCTCACGCAGCTGATGGCGAAGCTGTCGGCGCCGGCGCCCGGCACCGTGTCCGGCGCCTCGCTCGAACTGTCGCTGAAGCTGCGCATCTTCCAGTCGGTCGTGACGCAGGCGGCCGCCACCGAGGCCGCGGAGACCGGCACCGAGTCGACGCTGTCGCCGCTCGTGCCCGAGACGCTGGAGACACTGGCGGCGCGGCAGGAGGCGCCGCTGCAGGCGGTGGCCTGAACCAGCGGCACGGCGCAGGCACAGCCCGGATGAGCACAAGCGCATCCGGGCTACGAAAAATCCGGCGGCGGCACTACGCTAGCGGCATGGCCGCCACCGTTCCTTTCCGCCTGCTCGGGCTCGATCATCTGGTGCTGCGCATCGTCGACGAAGCGCGCATGCTCGCGTTCTATCGCGACGTGCTCGGCGCGCACGAGGAGCGGCGTATGGACGAATACGGGCTCGTCCAGCTGCGCGCAGGCACGACGCTGATCGATCTCGTGACGATCGACGGCAAGCTCGGCCAGGCCGGGGGTGCTGCGCCGGGAACGACGGGGCGCAATCTCGAGCATTTTTGCCTGCGCATCGAGCCTTTCGATGCAGCGGCGCTGCGCGCGCATCTCCTGCGTCACGGCGTCGCGATGGAAGACGTGGCAACGCGTTACGGCGCGGACGGCTATGGGCCTTCGATTTATCTACGCGATCCGGAAGGCAACACGGTGGAGCTGAAAGGTCCGCCGCACGCGCGGCGAACCATCGAAGAGGCTCAGTTCAGCACGGCGGCTGCATCGGCCCAGAAGCAGTAGCAGTCGACGAAGGCTTCGGCGTCGCGTGCGTCGTCGATCAGCGCGACGCGCGTTTCCAGCATATGCCGCAGCAGCGCGGCGACGGCCGCGCGCTGCGGCGGCGTGCACAGCGCATAAAAGCCGTTCGTGCGTCGCGCTTCCTGCAGGTGAAACAGCAGCTGGCTGCCGTACCAGCCGTGTTCGGCGTCCGGGCTCGCAAGCGCGAGGCGTGCGAGCGACGGAAAGAAGTACGCGAAGCCCGCCGGCAGCGCGACGCAGAAGGGATCCCAGGCCGCATGCGCCACGTCGTCGAGCGCGAGGCCGTGCGCGGCGCAGATCTGCAGCCGTTGCTCGTGCTCGGCGCATTCC
>JBFWSI010000487.1:0-3821 GCA_050248455.1 Gammaproteobacteria bacterium
GTGCGCGCCGCGCATGGCCGAATGCACTTGCGTATCGGGCATGCCCGATCCCGGGTTCCGCTACCCTGCACCTGGGCTACGAAAACTGTTTACCGTCATGCCCGCGCCAGCGGGAATCCACGCCGGACGTGGAGGACTCCGGCGGGCGATCCTCCTTTTCCGCGCCGGACGCCGGGGGCGTGCGTGGATGCCCGCTGGCGCGGGCATGACGGGGGAGTTTTCTACACGGGCATACGCTATCAAACTGCCAGTGGAGTAGATTTACGCTCAGCTATATAGACTCTTCGTCAAGAAAAACTCAAACGCGGCAGCACGCTCAGCAGGCGCACGAGCTCGGTCTGGCGGTGGGTGCCGGTCTTGATGAAGACGGACTTCAGCTGCGAGCGCACGGTCGAGATCTCGAGGCCGGCGTCGCGAGCGTAGTCCTGCGGGGTCGCGCCGTTCGCGATCGCGATCGCGAGATCGGCTTCGCGGCGTGACAGCGCATAGAGCGTGCGCAGCAGCGCGACGGCTTCGGGCGGGTTCGGCGTCGCGCGCGGCACCAGCACCATCACCGCCGGATCGCCGCGCAGCTGGTAGGTGTCCTGGCGCTCGGGCAGGCGCAGCAGGTAACAGGGCAGGCCGGTGCCGCGGTCGCGGTCGCCGCTCGGCGGTTTCAGCAGCAGGGCGCTGGGTACGCCGGTCTCGATCACCTTTTCGATCTCGTCGCTGAACTTCTTGCGCATCGGCGCGGACGTCACCTCGAGCACCCCGTCGACGACCGCGAGCCCCTGATCGTTGAGGAACAGCGTCTCGGCCGCCGCGTTCGCGAACAGCACGCGATGCCACTGGTCGAGGATGAACAGGCTGGACGGCAGGTACTGCAGCGAGCCGAGGCTCGGCGCGAAGTGATCGCGGAAGCTGCGCGTCTTGTAGAACAGTTTCGATGCCCGCGTCAGGTGCACCGCCAGCTGGCGCAGGAAGCGCATGTCGCTCTCGTCGTGCGGGCCCTGCTCGGCGCGGCGATTGAGCCCGAGATAGGTCGCGAGCCCGCCGCCTTCGCCCATGCGCATGCCCGTGAAGTAGCGGTAGTCCCACTTCTGCAGGAACTCGCGGAAGAAGCGCTCGCGCTTGATGCGCTGGGGCGCGAACACCTCGTGGCACTGGTACCACTGGCCGATCGGCAGCCCCGCGCAGTGCGTGCGCCGGTAGTCGAGCGGGTAGTAGTGCAGGTCGTAGTCGCGGATCACTTCGGCGAGCTCCTCCGGCGAAGCGCCGACGACGCCGCCCGCGGCATGCAGCAGGATCGTCTCGGTGCGCGTGTCGACCACCATCAGGTGCACGCCGCGCGACTCGGTGCGCACGGCGAGCTCCTGCAGGAAAGCATCGAGCACCGACGGATCGAAGATCGCCTCGTAGAGATTGGCGATCAGTCCATCGGTGGAAGCGGCCGTGGCCCGCGTCGACATAGGTTCTGTTCCTTTGCGCACCGGTGCAGCCCTCCAATATCTCAGTGCCCCGAAGCCCTCAAGTCCCCCATTCTGAGGAAAGCTCGGCCATCAGCGGCCGCGCAGCGCGACTGTCAGCGGTGCCCGCACCGGCCGCGCGAGCGGCGCAGCGCATCGACGACGAGCGCGGGCGACACGCGGGACGGACACGGCCCGGCTGAAGCTCGGTCGCAGCCCGGCTTCGAGGCCCGGCTGCTCGAGCAGCCGCGTCGCTTGATCGTCGACCGCGGGCGTTCGAGCGTGCGTGGCGGCTGGCGTACCGCCCGAGAGCCGCGTTTCCCTTACGATACCGACCTCGACGACGATCATCGTGCGCTCGGGAAAGACGCGCTCGCAGCCGGTGCCGGCATGCCAGGGAGGCGGACTCGAATGCAGCAGGACATGGATACTTCAATCGACATCAGCCGGCCCGGCGTGGCCGCGAGCGGCCGTCACGGCATGATCGCCACCAGCCAGCCGGCGGCGAGCGCCGCCGGCCTCGACGTGCTCCGTCGTGGCGGCAGCGCCGTGGACGCGGCAATCGCGGCCAATCTCGCGCTGGCCGTGACCGAGCCCTACATGTGCGGGCCGGGCGGCGATCTGTTCGCGATGCTGTGGGATCCCTACGGCCGCTGCCTGCACGGCCTCAACGCGAGCGGTCGCAGCGCCTCGCGCCGCAGCCTCGGCGCGCTGCGCGAGCTGCTCGATACGGGATCCGCGATACCGATACGCGGTCCGCACTGCGTGACGGTGCCGGGCGCGGTCGACGGCTGGACTCTGCTGCATCAACGCTTCGGCCGCCTGCCCTGGTCGGCGCTGTTCGAACCCGCGATCGCGCTCGCCCGCGACGGCTTCGTGCCGGGTCCCGTCACCTTGCGCTGGTGGCAGCGCGCCGTCACGGACGTGCGCGGCGATCCCGCGGCGCGCGCGCGGCTCGACGACTTCCTCGCGGTGTTCGCGCCCGACGGCGCCGCGCCGCAGCCGGGCGCGGTGCTCAGGAACGCGGGGCTCGCCGCGACCTTCGAGCGGCTCGCGGCGCGCGGGCGGGCGGGTTTCTACGAAGGGACTTACGCGCAGCGCCTCGTCGATGCGCTGAACGAGGCCGGCGCAGACTTCACGCGCGAGGATTTCGCGCGACGTCACGCCGACTGGGTGACGCCGCTGGTCACCGACTATCGCGGCGTCACCGTCTGCGCGCTGCCGCCGAACGGGCAGGGCGCCGCGACGCTGCAGATGTTGAACATCCTCGAGGGCTACGCGCCGACGGCGCCGGACGCGGTCGACTGGTGGCATCGCTACGTCGAGGCGAAGAAGCTCGCCTTCGCCGATCGCGCGCGCTGGTATGCCGATCCCGGCTTCGCGCGGGCGCCGCTGGAGGCCCTGCTCGACAAAGAGTACGCGGCGCGCCGGCGCGCGCTGATCGATCCTGCCCGCGCCGCCGAGCACTGCGAGCCCGGCGTGTTTCCCGGCGGCGACACCACCTATCTCGCCGCTGCCGATCGCGACGGCATGATGGTGTCGCTGATCCAGAGCATCTTCAATCCGTTCGGCTCGGCGCTGGTGGTGCCGGGCACGGGCTTCGCGTGGCAGTCCCGCGGCGCGGGCTTCGCGCTCGATGCCGCGCACGCGAACTGCTACCAGCCGGGCAAGCGGCCCTTCCACACGATCATGCCGGGCTTCGCGCTGAGGGACGGCCGGCCCTGGCTCGCCTTCGGCGTGATGGGCGCGGACATGCAGCCGCAGGGGCAGGTGCAGATCCTCGCCAACCTGATCGACTTCGGCGACGACGTCGCGAACTGCGCCGCGCGTCCACGCTTGCGGCATGCCGGCGGCGCGCAGCCGAACGGCCTCGTCGAGCCCGGGGTCGGCACGGTGTTCGTCGAGCCGGCGATGCCGGCGGCCGTCGTCGACGGCCTGCGCGCCCGCGGTCATCACCTCGTCGAGATCACCGATCCGATCGGCAACTTCGTCGGCGGATATCAGGGTATCCTGTGCGACCCCGCGTCCGGCCTCTACCGCGGCGGCTCCGAGCCGCGCTTCGACGGTTGTGCGATGGGGTATTGAACAGCCCGCACCCGCAGTCCCGATCGATGTCCAGCAAAGCTTCCTACGCATCGCCGTCCCCGTCTCCCACGCCCCGAGTCGGCTTCGTCAGTCTCGGCTGCCCGAAGGCGCTCGTCGATTCCGAGCGCATCCTCACGCAGCTCAGGCTCGACGGCTACGAGATCACCAACGAGTACGCCGACGCCAACGTCGTCGTCGTCAATACCTGCGGCTTCATCGACAGTGCGCGTGCGGAATCGCTGTCGGCGATCGGCGAGGCGCTCGCCGAGAACGGCCGCGTGATCGTCACGG
>JBFWSI010000488.1:0-3817 GCA_050248455.1 Gammaproteobacteria bacterium
CGGTGAAGGTGTCGAGCAGATTGCCGGCCGCGACGTAGTCGCCGCACTCCTCGATGACGTGCCGGTAGTAGTCCTGCGCCTCGGCCCGCGTGCCGCGGCAGAACACCGCGGCATTGCCCCACACTTCGACGTCGCGCCCGTAGTCCTCGCGCGCGATGCGCCGGACGTCGCGTGCAGTCTCGCGCGCGGCGTCGAGCGTCGGAGCGAGGATGAAATTCATGTCGGCCTGGCTGGCGGCGAAGCGCCGTCCGGCGGGACTGACGCCTGCGCTCATGATCGGCGGCCGCGGCCGCTGCACGGGCTTGGGCTCGGCGTAGCAGGCCGGCGCGTCGAAGAACTTGCCCTTGAAGTCGAACTCGCCTTCGTGCGTCCACAGCGCCTTGATCAGGCTCATCCATTCGTCGGTCATCGCGTAGCGCGCCTCGTGCGGCAGCTGCGCGAGCCCGAACATCGCGACCTCGTGGCGATTCCAGCCGGCGACGACGTTGAGCCCGAAGCGTCCGCCCGAGATGTGGTCGATCGTCGCACCCTGCTTGGCGGCGAGCACGGGATGGATCGTCGGCACGGCGGTCGTCGCGAACACGTGGATGCGGCGCGTGGCCTGTGCGAGGGCCGCGGCCCAGGTCCAGGTCTCGAAGCTGCGGTGATTGAACTCGCTGGGCCCGCCGAAGCCCTTCCAGCGGCAGACGGGGATCAGGGCCTCGAGGCCCAGCTCGTCGGCGCGCCGCGCGAGCCGCAGCGATTCCGCCCAATCGACGGTGATCCCGCGCTCGGCGGTGGAGATCGTGCAGCCGTGGCTGACGTTGAAGCCGAAGACGGCGAGCTTGAAGCGGTTTTCGCTGAGCAGCATCCGGAGTATCCGATGAGTGAGGGACGGTGCTGCGCATGGTAAGGGTCGAACGCGTCCGCCATCAAAACCCGCGCGTCCGTCTGCGCTGGCAACGCGGCCGGCACGCGACATAATGGACGCATTCCCCCGGTACTGGATGCGTCGCGCATGATCCCCTTCTCGATCCTCGATCTCTCCCCGATCACCGCCGGCAGCAGCGCGACGGACGCCTTGCGCCACACGCTGGACCTCGCGCGGCACGCCGAGCGCTGGGGCTATCGCCGCTACTGGCTCGCCGAGCATCACAACATTCCCGGCATCGCGAGCGCGGCGACCGCGGTCGTCATCGGCCACGTCGCCGGCGGCACCGAGCACATACGCGTCGGCGCCGGCGGGATCATGCTGCCGAACCATTCGCCGCTGGTGATCGCCGAGCAGTTCGGCACGCTCGAATGCCTCTATCCCGGTCGCATCGATCTGGGCCTCGGCCGCGCGCCGGGTGCCGATCAGCGCACGGCGCGCGCGCTGCGGCGCGATCTCGTCTCCGGCGCCGAGCGCTTTCCGCAGGACGTGCTCGAACTGCAGGCGCTGCTCGGGCCCGTGCAGGCGGACCAGGCGATCGTCGCGGTGCCCGGCGCCGGCACCGAGGTGCCGCTGTGGATCCTCGGTTCGAGCCTCTTCGGCGCGCAGCTCGCCGCGGCACTGGGCCTGCCCTTCGCTTTCGCCTCGCATTTCGCGCCGGACGCGTTGCGCGAGGCGCTGCACGTCTATCGCACGCAGTTCCAAGCTTCGCGCCAGCTCGCGACGCCCCATGCGATGGCCGGCTGCAACGTCTTCGCCGCCGACAGCGATGCGGAGGCGGCGCGGCTCTTCACGTCGCTGCAACAGCAGTTCACGCACCTGTACCGCGGTCATCCGCTGCAGGTGCAGCCGCCGCGCGAAGACATGGACGCGTTCTGGCTGGCATCCGAGAAGGCGGCCGTCGATCACACGCTGCGCTACGCCGTCGTCGGCGGCCCGGACAGGGTGCGCGAGCAGCTCGCGGCCTTCATCGCGATGACGGGCGTCGACGAGCTGATGATCACGGCCTCGATCTACGATCATCGCGCGCGGCTGCGCTCCTTCGAGATCGCGATGGACGCGCAGCGCGCGCTGGCCGCCGCGGCGTGAAGAAAGCCGGGTGCCGAACGTGGGGTTTCCTTCGTCAGCCCAACGGTCTGCCTTGCTTGAAATGCCGCTTTTTTAATCTATATAGCTGAGCGCAAATACACTCCACTGGCCGTGCGATGGCGTAGGCCCATGTAGGCGCCTCTTCCGCCATGCCCGCGCCAGCGGGCATCCACGCACTCCCCCGGCGTCCAGCGCGGAAAAGAAGGATCGCCCGATGGAGGCCGCCTCGTCAGGCGTGGATTCCCGCTGGCGCGGGAATGACGGTAAACGAACGAGTGGAGCGTATTTGCGCTCTTCCATTTAGCCACGGAGGGCACGGAGCAAGAAGGGCTTGGGTGGGGAGCCGCCGAGCGGTCGACGCTTCGATTGGCGCCGGCATATGCGTACCGCCCAATCGATTCATTTCTTCTCCGTGCCCTCCGTGTCCTCCGTGGCTAGATTCAAAGGCGCGTCGGCGGCTCCCCCCTACGGGATCGTGCACGCGTCACTCGCGTTCGAGGCGATAGCCTGCGCGGGGGAAGTGCACGGCGATTTCGCCGATGCGCTCGTCGTCGCGGCGCAGGACGATCTCTTCGGCCGTGATGCGCACGAGCGCGCCCGTCGTGCGCTCGCGGCCGTAGTCGTCGGCGACGACCGCGATGCGCTCGCCGACGGCATGCTCGCCGTCCGCATGATCGCCGGTATCGACGTCGATCGGGGTCGCGGCGCGGGCGACGGCGAGGGCTTCGTCGGCGTCCAGCGGCGAGGGCTCGCCGGGACCGAAGCCTGCGATGCGCTCGTACCAGCGCCACAGCGCCGGCCGCGCGCGCACCGCGTCGAACAGCTGCCCGCCGTGCTGCTGGAACCAGATCGGATGGAAGCAGGCGGCGTCGGCTGCGGTGAACCTGTCGCCGAGCAGGTAGTCGCCGTGGTCGAGCTGGCCTTCCAGTCGATCCAGTGACTGCAGGAACTGCGCATGCGCATGCGGCGCGCCGGCAATCAACGCCTCGCGCGTGAAAGCCGGCGTCATGTCCGCCCTGTCCGCGAGGAAACCGGGCGGCAGCTGATCGATCAGCGCGACGACGACTGCGGGCACGGCCTGGAAAAAGAAGCGGTGGTCGGCCCAGTCCTCGACGACCCTGGCGAGCCCGGCGAGTGCGGGCGGGAATATCGCCGGCGCCGGCTGCAGCCGCTCGAGAACGCGCAGGATCAGCGCGGTATCGCAGTAGACGTCCGCGCCGAGCTGCAGCACCGGAATGCGCCGATAGCCGCCCGTCAGCGGCGTGAGATGCGGCTTCGGCGCCATGATCGGCTGTTCGACCGCGCGCCACGGCAGACGCTTGTAGGCGAGCACGCGGCGGACCTTCTCCGCGAACGGGGACAGCGGGTAGTGGTGCAGGATCGGCTCGGCCATCGGAATTCCTCTGCGGGAGTCGGATGCGCCCAGCCTACCGTTTCCCGTTGCGGCTGCGAACCTGCGTCCGCGCAGGGCGCCGCGCGGCGGAGCGGTCGCGTATGATCGCGGCCTCGTTTCAATTCGCAGTCGGAGCAGTCGATGCGCAAGAAGGTATTGGTCGCCGGCGCGAGCGGCGTCGTCGGCGTGGCGGCAGTGGAGGCGTTTCTGCGCGAGGGCTGGACCGTCGTCGCGCTGTCACGCCGGTCGCCGGAAGTGCAGGTCGCCGGCACGGTCGAGCATCTCGCGGTGGATTTGCGCGACGAGGCGGCGAGCAAGGCTGCGCTGGGCGCGCTGAAGGACGTCACGCACGTCGTCTACACCGCGCTCTACGAAAAGCCGGGGCTCATCGGCGGCTGGCAGGAACGCGATCAGATGGAGACCAA
>JBFWSI010000489.1:0-3814 GCA_050248455.1 Gammaproteobacteria bacterium
GCAGCAGCAACGCCGCGACGGGCTGCGCGATGCGCCACTGCAGCTCGGTCGTGAAGCCGGGCGCCTCGTACTTCAGCAGGTCGCCGGTCTTCATGTAGTACAATTGATCCGACAGATCTGTCGGCGCATGGGCCTCGATACGCAGCGCGTACTTGCCGAAGTTCGTGATCACGTAGTCGAGCGCCCCCGGCTGGCCCGCGTAGCTGATGCCGTCGAGGAAGATCGCGAAGCGATCGCCGCTCACGGGATCGGTCTCGACGAAGGCGCGGTCCGAGCGCATCAGCCCGACGTCGCCGCCCTGGCGGACCTGCACGAAGGTCTCCTCGAGCAGCTTCGCGTTCTGCGCGATCTGCTCGGCGTAGAAGATGCGGCGCCCGCCGCTGATCTCCTTGAAGCGCCCGGCCTTGACGCCGGCGATCGTCGCCTCGTTCTCGGTCTGATCCTTGATTTCCTGCAGCACGCCCTCGGCGCGCGGCTCGGCGTAGAGCGTGATCGCGCCGACGACGAGCGCCGAGACGATCGAGAGCTTCAGCGCCGCCCCGAGCAGGAGCGTCGGGCCCGCGCCGGCGGCGCGCATCGCGGTCAGCTCGGAATCGCGCTGCAGCCGGACGATCGCGCCGAAGATGCCCAGGAACAGGCTCATCGGCACGAGATCCTTCATCGACACCAGCATCTTCAGCATCAGCATCTGGGCGATGTGGGCCGGCGCAATCTTGCCGTCCGCCGCCTGCCCGAGGTAGGACGCGAAGCGCGTGCTGAAATAGATGATGACGAGCCCGCCGATGATCATCGCGAACGTGCGCAGGAACTCGCTCATCACGTAGCGCTGCAGAATCACCGCGGCACCGCCATCACCATTTCCTTCGACACTTCCCGCGGCTCGAAACCCGCGGCCGCCAGGCGCGCGGCGTAGTCGCCCGCCCGTATCGTGAAGACCAGCGGCTCGCCGGCCAGTGCCCCGGATTCTACCGCCGACCACGGCACGATGCGCGGCACGACGCCGAGATAGAAATGCGCCCAGTCGCGCTGGTTGAGCTGGCGACGCGGCTTGCCCGGCTGCAGCGGATAGTCGCCGATCACGACCGGCGCGCGGCCCGCGAGGGCGGGCGCGGCGGCAGCGAGCCCATCCACCATCGCGCTCACGGTCGCACGCGTATCGCGCGTGCCGAGGCCGGAGCCGGCGGCGAGCGGCACACCGATCGCGAGCACCGCGAGCAAGCGCAGCCACCAGCGCTCGCCGCGGTCACCCAGCCAGGCCGCGAGCGGAATCGCGGCGAGCCCGGCGAGCGCGGGCAGCGCGACGTAGAGATAGCGGATGTCGCGGTCGGGCTTCGCCGCACACATCGCGTACACGGCGAAGGTCCACAGCGCGAACCAGCGCAGCGCGGGCCGCCGCTGCGCGGGAATGCCGCCGCCGGGGAGCCACGCGAACAGCAGGCCCGCGAGCATGCACGGCAGCCAGGGCCAGTAGCGCTCGAAGGGACGCAGCAGGTATTCGTGGGCATAGGTCTGCCACGCGGACGCCGTGGTATTGGTGTCCGGCCGGACGAGATCCTGGCCCAGATCGCTCAACTGCTGCGTGCCGTGCGTCGCGAACACCCACGCGTACCAGGCGAGGGCCGGTGCGAGCAGCACGGCCCAGCGCCAGTCGAGCGCCGCGACGCGCGCGGCGGGCGCGCGTTCACGCAGCAGCAGCGCGCCCAGGACGCACAGCGGCAGCGCGACGAGGACGAGCGGGCCTTTCGACAGCAGCCCGATCGTGATCCCGCCGAAGACGGCCGCGCTTGCCCTGGCCGAAGGCAGGGCGAACCAGCCCCAGACGACGAGCAGCAGGCCGCACAGCAGGGTCGAGTCCATGCGCAAGGTCGTCGAGAACTGGATGAAGGTGCTGTTGGTCAGCAGCACGAAGCCCGCGACGAGACCCGCCCGTGCGCCGGCGAGGCGGCCGACCAGCGCGGCCGTCAGCGCCACGCACAGCACGGCGGCGAGGCGCGGGAAGAAAGTCACCGCGAGATTGCCGAGGCCGACGACTTCGGCGGCAAGCATGCCCAGCCACAGCACGAGCGGGGGTTTGAGCAGATAGGCTTCGTCGCCGCGAAACACGACGAGCGGATCGCCGGCATCGACCATTTCGCGGATCAGGCTCGCGTAGAAGGTCGGCGTGCCGTGCAGCTCGCGACCCGCTGCACCGGCGAACAGCAGGCCCGCCGCCACGGCGAGCAGCGCGAGGAAAGGCCAGGTCTCGCCGCGCCGATCCCGACGCGCGTCGTTCGCCATCGTCGACGTCCCGCTCAGGCCTCTGCCGCGGCCTTTTCGCGATAGATCAGGAACAGGTTGCGCAGGTAGACCGCGGAACCCATCGCCTGGCCGAGAATGAAGACGGGATCCTGGCGATAGAGCGCGTAGCACAGGAGCACGATGCCGCCGCCGAGACTGAGATACCAGAAGAGCGTCGGCACCACGCTGCGACCGAGCTTCTCGCTGATGAACCACTGGACGATCCAGCGGCCGGAGAACAGGAACTGACCGAGCAGCCCGAAGGCCACCCATATTTGTTCGGTCGTCATCGGACTTCCTCGTTGCGGGACGGCTTGAAGCGGCGGCGGATCAGCCACATCAGGCCGAAGAGATCGACGATGCCCACCCACAGGCGATTGCCGATACCGTATTTCGATTGTCCGTGCAGGCGCGGACGGTGATGCACCTCGACCGACACGGACCTGCCGCCCGCGCGCTGAACCAGCGCCGGCAGGAAACGGTGCATGTGGTTGAAGCGCGGCAGGCGCATGAACAACTCGCGCTCGAGCGCCTTGAGGCCGCAGCCGGTGTCCGGCGTCGCGTCCTGCAGGGCGGCGGCACGCACGGCGTTCGCTACTTTCGACGACAGGCGACGCACGAAGCTGTCGCGGCGCTGCCGCCGGTGACCACAGACGATCAGCGGCGTTCCTTGCTCGGCCTGCTGCAGGGTCGACAGCAGGCACGGGATGTCGGCCGGATCGTTCTGGCCGTCGCCGTCGAGCGTGACGATCGCCTTGCCGCGCGCGAAGTCTACGCCCGTGCAGATCGCGGCGGACTGCCCGCTGTTGGTGCCGTGACGCACGACGCGCAGGCGGCCGTCGAATTCACCCTGCACGGCCTGCAGCCGTGCGACCGAATCGTCGCTGCTGCAGTCGTCGACGATCACGATCTCGTAGTCGCCGTCGCCGCAGGCGGCGCGCACCTCGCGCGCGAGCTCGACGATGTTGTCGCGCTCGTTGTAGCACGGGATGACCACCGAATAAGCGGGCGAGATGACGGACGTATGGACGGATCGACCATCGACGGCGGGCGGGACTGCGGTATTCATGCCTGGGGGTGTCGCTTCGAGGGCCGGCATTTTACCAGCCCCGGCGGTGAAATTTGGGAAACTCTTGCAGGGTTTCCTTGGTCGCTTTCGGGCACTCGTTTTGACACCGGCGCCGAGGGCTGGCTAGAGTCGGTCCCTCCCGCCACGAGGCATCGCCATGGGCCATCGACTGTCGAAGATCTACACCCGCACGGGCGACGCGGGCACGACCGGCCTCGGCGACGGGGCGCGCGTCAAGAAGTTCGCCCCGCGCGTGCATGCGCTCGGCGACGTCGACGAGTTGAACACGACGATCGGCCTGCTGCTCGCCGAGGACCTGCCCGCGACGCTCGCGAGCAGGCTGCTCGAAATCCAGCACGATCTGTTCGATCTCGGCGGCGAGCTGTCGATCCCCGGCATGACCTTGCTGCCGGCCGACGCGATCGCGCGCCTCGAGTCGCACATCGACGAATACAACGAGGCCCTGCC
>JBFWSI010000490.1:0-3812 GCA_050248455.1 Gammaproteobacteria bacterium
CCGATGCGCGGCAGTGTCGTCAGCATCGACGTCGAGCTGGGGCAGAGCGTCGCGCGCGGCGCGGCGCTCGCCGTGCTCGAGGCGATGAAGATGCATCACCTGATCGAGGCGCCGCGTGCCGGCGTCGTCGTCGGCATCGCTGCGGCGATCGGCGAGACGCTGGACGCCGGCGAAGCCGTGATCTTCCTGCAGGCCGACGAGGCGGCGAGCGACGCGGGCCCGGACGCGCAGATCATCGATCTCGATGCGTCGCGCGCCGATCTCGACGAGGTGGTCGCGCGCCACGCGCTGAACCTCGATGCGAACCGGCCCGATGCGGTCGCCAGGCGCCGCAAGACGGGCAGCCGCACGGCGCGCGAGAACGTCGAGGATCTCTGCGATCCCGGCAGCTTCGTCGAGTACGGCGCGCTGATCGTCGCCGCGCAGCGCCGCCGCCGCAGCCTCGAGGATCTCCAGCGCAACACGCCGGCCGACGGCATGATCGGCGGCATCGGCACGGTGAACGCGGCCGCGTTCCCCGCCGCCGACACGCGCTGCATGGTGCTCGCCTACGACTACACCGTGCTCGCCGGCACGCAGGGCGTGTTCAACCACAAGAAGAAGGATCGCCTGTTCGAGCTCGCGCAGGAATGGAAGCTCCCGGTCGTCTTCTACACCGAAGGCGGCGGCGGCCGTCCCGGCGACGTCGACGTCGACGACATCATCAGCGCCTGGCTAGACCTGCCGACCTTCTCGACCTGGCCGCAGCTTTCGGGCCTCGCCCCGCGCATCGCCGTCAATTCGGGCCGCTGCTTCGCCGGCAATGCCGTGATCTTCGGCTGCGCCGACATCACGATCGCGACCACGAACTCGAACATCGGCCTCGCGGGACCGGCGATGATCGAAGGCGGCGGGCTCGGCAAGTTCGCGCCCGAGGACATCGGGCCGATCGCGGTGCAGACGGCGAACGGCGTCGTCGATCTCGCCGTTGCCGACGAAGCCGAGGGCACGGCCGCCGCGCGGCAGCTGCTCGGCTACTTCCAGGGACGCACGGCGCACTGGGGCAGCAAAGATCAGCGCGCGCTGCGCCACTGCGTGCCGGAGAATCGATTGCGCGTCTACGAGGTGCGCACCGTGATCGACACGCTGGCCGACACGGGCTCGGTGCTCGAGCTGCGCCGCGCCTACGGCGTCGGCATCGTCACCGCGTTCATCCGCATCGAAGGCGAGCCCTTCGGCCTCATCGCGAACGATCCGCGCCATCTCGGCGGCGCGATCGACGGACCCGGCGCCGAGAAGGCCGCGCGCTTCCTGCAGCTGTGCGATGCCTACGGCCTGCCCGTCGTCTCGCTGTGCGACACGCCGGGCTTCATGGTCGGTCCCGACAGCGAGAAGACGGCCGCGGTGCGCCGCGGCTCCCGGCTGCTCGTCGTCGGCGCGAATCTCAGCGTGCCGATGTTCGCGATCGTGCTGCGCAAGGGCTACGGCCTGGGCGCGCAGGCGATGTGCGGCGGCAGCTTCCACCGCCCGCTGTTCACGATCTCCTGGCCCACCGGCGAGTTCGGCCCGATGGGCCTCGAAGGCGCGGTGCAGCTCGGCTTCCGCAAGGAGCTCGACGCCGAGCCCGATCCGACCGCGAAGAAAGCGCTGTACGAGCGCCTGCTGGCGAAGATGTACAGCGACGGCAAGGCCGTCAACGTCGCGTCCCAGCTCGAGGTCGACGCCGTGATCGATCCGGCGGAGACGCGCGCGTGGCTGCTGCGCGGGCTGCGGAGCGCCGGCCCGATCCGGCGCGGCGCGCACAGCTACGTCGACGTGTGGTGATTCGATCCCGTAGCCCGGGTGCAGCGTAGCGAAACCCGGGATCCTTCCCTAGCCTGCACGCCGCTCAATCTATATGGCTGAGCGTTAATCCACTCCACTGGCGTTTCGATTGCGTATGCCCGTGTAGCAACCTCCGACGTCATGCCCGCGCCAGCGGGCATCCACGCACTTCCCCGGCGTCCGGCGCGGAAAAGAAGAATCGCCCGACGGAGAGCTCCTCGTCCGGCGTGGATTCCCGCTGGCGCGGGAATGACGGTAAACGAACACGAGTGGAGCGTATTTGCGCTCGGCTATATAGCCGCGGAGAGCACGGGGGGCACGGAGAAGAAATGGCTTGGGGCTGCGCCTCCGTAGCTGGATCACGACTGACGACGCCTGGCGTTACGAGGATCCTTCTCTCGTAGCCCGCAAGGAGCGCCGCGCAGCGGCGCGGAATCCGGGATGGGGGCTCGCCGCGTCTCTTTCATGATTACGGGCGACGCCGGCTTCATGACCGTTGAGCTTCCTTCGTCAGCCCGACCTGCGATCGTCAGGTCGCCGCGCCTTCCAGCATCCGCTCGATGCAGGCGATGAACTCCGCTTCCGTCTGCACCGGCGCCAGCACGTCGGCGCGGATCGTGTAGCCGTGCTCGTGCGCGATCGCTTCGTAGCGCGGGATGCGCGCGTCGAAGAGGCGCGGGAACATCCACAGCACGAAATCGTCCGGCCGGATTTCGGCGATCTCGCGCAGGCCGCGCGCCTGCATGTAGCTCGTGAGCTCGGCGTCGAGGAAGGCGGGACGGTAGTACAGCGGTTTCGGATCGGCCTCGGCCCGGCGCAGCAGCTCGCGGCCGTTCTCCTCCGTCGCTTCGATGTAGACGATCAGCGTGTGCTCGGCGAGCACCTGCATGACGTCCGGGTCGTCGAGCTCGCAGAGACTGCCGGCGGAGTCGTTGACGAAGTGCCGGTAGCCGTAGATCTCGTGCGCCTTCGCGATGAACTCCGGCACGTCGAACATCGCCGACACCTCGGCGTCGCGGTAGAGCTGCTGGCGCCGCTTGAACTCGGCGAGGTCCAGCCCGCCCAGCGCCGGATCGCCGAGCTTGCCGAGGAAGGTCAGCACCGCGGTCAGGTTGTCGACGGTGATGTTGTTCGAGATGTAGATCGAGTCCGAGCGCAGCAGCTCGCGCAGGAAGGGCACCTGCATCGCCTGGCGCTTGATGTTGTCGAGGATCGGCTCGTTCAGGTAGCGCGTGCCGATGCGATAGTCGGCCGAGTAATGGAACCAGTGCGCCGCGCGCAGCCGGCTCGACAGCCAGGTCTTGCCGACGCCCGACATGCCGACCAGCGTGACGGATTTGCGATCCCAGCGGCGGAACTCGTCTGCGGTCATCTTCATGCCGGCATGCTACCGAGCAGCGCATGGGATTTGAAGGAAGACGCTACGACAAATCGAACTTCTTCAGCTTGTACCACAGCGTGCGCTCGCTGATCTCGAGTGCGCGCGCGGCCTTGGCCTTGTTGCCCTCGGCGAGCTCGAGGGCGCTCAGGATCAGCCGCTGCTCCAGCGCATCGACCTGCGGTTGCAGGCGCAAGTCCGCCTCCCCCGCCGCGGCCGCGACGGCGGCAGCCTGCGCAGCGGCGACGGGCGGCGCGGCGAGCTCGCGGCCGAGCACCTCCTCGATCGCGACCGCCGGCGCGAGCAGCGCGGCGCGTCCCATCAGGTTGTCGAGCTCGCGTACGTTGCCGGGCCAGGTGTGGGCGAGCAGCAGCGCACGCGCCGCCGCGTTCAGCGCCGGCGCCGGCTTGCCGAACCGGCGCGCGTGCGCCGCGAGGAAATGCTCGGCCAGCAGCAGCACGTCCTCGCCGCGTGCGCGCAACGGCGGCACGTCGATACGGAAGCCGTTCAGGCGGTAATAGACGTCCTCGCGCAGCGCGCGCTCGGCGACCGCCTGTTTCGGGTCGCGATTGGTCGCGGCGATCACGCGCAGATCCAGCACGATCGAGCGGTTGCTGCCGATACGATCGGC